>JAFOHH010000182.1 GCA_017421905.1 Clostridia bacterium | reverse complement strand
GCTTATCCGTGAATACGGGTATGAGGACGTGAAGCAGGACTAATGCTACGCAAGTGCTGAGTGCTGAGTGCGGAGTGTGGAATGCTGAATTAAGGCTTAAATTAACAGCCACAATTCCGCATTTAGTATTCAAAATTCAGCATTCATGCAAACGCTCCGTTTGTATAATTCCTTTCCCCCTTACGCAGACTGTTAGGGCAAGGGGGGCGAAATTATGCGTGATAAAAAAGAGGAATGCGGCGCGGCAAAAATGGCTTGGGAACTCTTTGAAAAGACGGGCAGTATCAGTTATTATATGCTCTATTACGAGCTGCTCCGTAAACGGTAAAAATCCGTAAATCAAGGCGGTGAAAACCGCCAAATACGCAGGGAAAAAGGACGAGTATGGAAGTTAAAACGGACGCTATCGTGTTGAAGTCTATCGATTATAAAGACAACGATAAAATCCTTACGCTGTTTTCCCCCGAGCTTGGAAAAATTACGGCGGGCATCAAGGGCGTTAAAAAGCCGAAAGCAAAACTTGCTTTTTCGGCGCAGCCTTTCTGTTTTGCCGAATATATCCTCGCGGAAAAGGGGGGCAGGTACACGGTTACGGGCGCGTATCTGCACGAAAGCTTTTTTGCCCTGCGGACGGATATACTCCGCTTTTATGCCGCGTGCGCGGCGGCGGAGATATGCCTTGGCGTCCTTATGGAAAATGAAAATTACAACGGGCTTTTTATCGGGCTTATCGAGTGTTTAAAAACGCTGGCGCTCACGGACGCGGACAGCGCGGAGGCGCTCGTAAGCTTTACCCTCATTGCGCTTCGGGAAAGCGGCTACCCCATCGACCTCGGGTTTTTAGAGGAATGCGGCGGGGAGATAGGGGATAGGCTCTGGTTTGACTTTTCCGACGGGCGTTTTACGACCTTCGAACGCTGCGTACAAGGCGAGCGGGCGAGTGTCTGCACCTACCACACCTTGCGTAAATGCGCGGGGATTAGCTACGACGAAGACGGACTTGCAGGGGGTAAAAAACGCGCCTTGCGCCTTTTGAAAGCCTTTCTCGTCGACAAAACCGAGGAAAAATACGAAAACCTCGGTGAGTTTATCCGTCTTTTGGACGATTGACGGAAATTAAAAAAGGATTTACTTATGGCAAGAACGAAAAAGCAAGAACCCAAACAGGAAAAACAAGACAAACAGGAAACGGCGGTGGTAACCCGCGCGGAGAAAAAGGACGCGGCGAAAAACCTCATTAAAGAGGTGCTT
This sequence comes from Clostridia bacterium, assembly GCA_017421905.1. Taxonomy (GTDB): domain Bacteria; phylum Bacillota; class Clostridia; order Christensenellales; family Borkfalkiaceae; genus SIG402. The sequence goes on along the minus strand of JAFOHH010000182.1, from coordinate 2,598 downwards.
TCTATTCAGCCTTTAAAGCATAACGATTTGCTGGACGAGGCGGCGAAATTATATTCCAAGCGTTACGGCGCGGATACCGACAATCCCAACGACGTGAAGGGCAGAATCGGCTCGGTGCTCGATATTATGAAAAAAGAGGGCGACGTGGGAATTGACGGGGGCGTGTATGCGCTCAAAGCCCGCTTGCCTATGCCTGCCCCTGTGGAAATTTCAGCGGAAACACCCGCGGAAAAGCCCGTCAAAAAGACGGCGAAAAAATCTGTTAAGAAGACGGAAAAAGAAGAGGAAAACGAGGCGGTAAAAACGGAAGAAAAGCCCGCCAAAAAAGTGGTGAAAAGGACGGCAAAAAAAGCGGAAATAAAAGAAGAAATTTTAACTCCGCCTACGGAAAAAGAGGAAAAGGAAAAGGCAGAGCCCTTACCCCCTCCGCCTATTCAGCCGATTGCGCCCGTCGTGCCGACGAGCCCCGAAACCGCGCCCGAAGCTACCCCCGAAAAGACGGAAAAGCCCAAGCGCGCAACCCGTAAAAAAGCGGACGAAAAAGCGGAAGAAACACCGCAGGAAAAGCCCGTTAAAAAGACGAGGAAAACAGCGAAAAAGGCAATAGAAATTACGCCTGCTGAAATGGAAAAACCCGTAGAAAAGCTCGAAGAAAAACCCGTAGAAAAAGAGCAAGAAAAAGAAGAAAAAGCAGAAATAAAAAATCCGCCTGCAATCAAGCAAAAAGCAGAGCTTGCGCAAAAGACGGAAGTTATGGATATGAGCTTTTTATTCGGTGCGGTAAAGCCTGCAAAAATAGAAGTAAAACCGCAGGAAAAGCCCGCAAAAACGGAAGAGGTTAAGCCCGTAAAGAAAGAAGAAAATTCTATGCCGAAAGCGGAGCAAAAAGAGGATACAAAGCCCGAAATTAAAGCGGAGCCGAAAGCGGAAATTAAGCCCGAAATTAAAGCGGAACAAAAACCGCAAAATCAACCGCAAAATCAGGCGAAACCGCGCGTGATTAAGGCGGTAAAAACGACGGTGCAAAAGCCGATGAGCGCAGACGAAAAGCTCCGCGACAATTTCTTAAAGAAATTGCGTTCGCTGGGCGGGGATTATTTTGAGTATTATTCCGTTTACCTTTTGGAAAAATATTCGCGCAAAAACGGCAGACGGCTGGAAAGCTTGAAAATCAGCGGGGGCGACCGCGACGGCGGTATCGACGGCGAAATTGAATTGACGGATAGATTAGGGTTTAGAGAAACCATCTACATACAGTCGAAAAACTGGGATCCCGAAAGAGGAAACGAACGGCTGTGGGTGGTTGGCGAAACTCTTTTGCAACAATTTATCGGCGCGTGCGCGTGCAAGCAAGCGAAGGACGGAAAACAGCATACGCGCGGTATTTTTATCACTACCTCAAATTTCACGCCCGACGCAAAGCGGATTTTGGCGGATATGGCGGATAAGGTTGTGGGCTACGACGGCAACGATTTATTTGAAACAGCGAAAGAGTGTCAATTCGGTTTGGTTTACGAAAACGGAAACTGGAAAATAGACGAAAAGCTCCTTTCGGGCACAAAAGCATTTTTTAATATGTAATAACGGAGAACCAGCCCTTGGCGAAATTGCCAAGGGCTGGTTTTTTGTGGAAGGTATTACTTTACCGTCTTGTATTTAATTTCCGTTATTTCCGTCGATTTACGGCAGGGCTTGCAGGAAATCGCTACGCCGTGGGGCTTTAAATAATCGGTCAAAGCAAAGGTAAACCGCGTGAAGGTGGGAGTTTTTGCTCCGCTGTATTTATCGCGCAGGGCAAACCAAGCCTGCTTGCCCGTTGCCGTGCTTTCCGCAATCGATAAATCAAACCGCACGCCTCTATCTTCCATAGGCGCAAGTCCGTAATCGTTGGTCAATGCTTCAAAAATAACGGGGATAAATTGCTCGTCGATATACCAAACAAAGGTTTCTTGCTTTGCAAGCGGAGTATTCCCGACAAACAGCTTGCCCGAAGTTTTTGCCTTGCCCGTTGCGCTTATTTTCTTTAAAATTTCTTCCCCGACCTCTTTGACAAACCGTTCAAATTCCTTTTGGGTGATTTCGTCGAATTGCATTGTAAATTCTTCGGTTAATAATTCGTCCATAAATTTACTCCTTCCTTCCGTGTTTTCAAGTTGATTATATCATAGCACGGGAAATTTGTCAATATAAGGCAAAAAAAAGAGAAAAGGCGAAAAGTTTGCCGAAATCGTATTTATGAGAGAAAAATTCGGCAGATTACAAAAAAAATGAGAAAGAAAACAAAATAAAGTAAAAATGAGCGCGCGTTACGCGTATACGCGCAAAAAAAATGCGTTTTGCCTAAAAAAAATGCATTTTTCGGCGTGAAAGGCTTGATATTTTTTTTTAATTATATTAAAATGGACTATGGCAAAAGCGCCGAGCGTTTTTTTGCGCCCAAAAATAAGGCGAAAGAGAAGCGCAAATCCCGTTTTTGACCGACAGCAACACAAAATAGAAAAAATTCAATTTGGAGGAAATAAAAATTATGGCAAAAAAATATTGCTATCTCTTCACGGAAGGCAATGCGAAGATGCGTAATATCCTCGGCGGTAAGGG
>JAFOHH010000181.1 GCA_017421905.1 Clostridia bacterium | reverse complement strand
TATACTTTATTTCGCTAAAGAAGTAAAGCATTTTGAGGGTGTTTTTTAAAAATTTTTAAAATATTTTTTTGCACGGCAGTTTTTTAAGCAGTTCCCCAAAGGGGAAGGGGATTTTCTTCGCGAACGCCCTTTTTTTATCCGCCCCCGCCGCCTTGCCACCGCGCCTCTTTTTGCGCCCACCTCTTCTGCCTCCTTTTTCGCCGCCATCTGCCGCGCATCCCTTCACCCTCCTTCCCCCAAGCAACAAAAAAACGGCTGCCGCAAAAGCGACAGCCGCTAAAAACGAATTTTCTTTCCTTATATATAATAAGGGGATTTTTTTAATGAACTTATTTGTTATAAAGCTCTAAAATTTCGGTTGCTTTGCCTGCGCAGCCAAGTACGTTGGTAAGCTTGTGAGCAACGATGTTTGCAATATCGGCTCTCGCATCGGTCAAGTATTGACGGGGGTCGAAGTGAGAGGGGTTTTCTACAAGGTGCTTACGGGTAGCAGCGGTAAATGCTACGCGGAGGTCGCTATCGATGTTAATTTTGCAAACTGCCATGGTTGCTGCTTGGCGGAGCATATCTTCGGGAATACCGATTGCATCGGGCATTTTGCCGCCAAAGCTGTTGATGATAGCAACTCTGTCTTGGGGAACGGAAGAAGCGCCGTGTAATACGATGGGGAAGTTGGGAAGTCTCGTAGCTACTTCTTGCAAAATGTCAAAGCGGAGTTGGGGCTTCGTGCCGGGCTTAAATTTGTATGCGCCGTGAGAAGTACCAATTGCAATAGCTAAGGAGTCGATACCCGTTTTGGTAACGAATTCAGCAGCTTCGTCGGGGTTGGTAAAGCAAGCGTCGGAATCGGAAACGTTTACTTCGTCTTCAATACCCGAAAGTTTGCCGAGTTCTGCTTCTACGGTAACGCCGCGGTCGTGTGCGTAAGCAACAACCTTTTTGGTTACTTCGATATTTTCTTCGAGGGGAAGGGAAGAAGCGTCGATCATAACGGAGGTAAAGCCGCCGTCGATAGCGTCTTTGCAAAGCTCAAAGCTGTTGCCGTGGTCCAAGTGCAGGGCAATGGGAAGACCGCTTTCTTCTACTGCTGCTTGAACGAGGTGCTTTAAGTAGATGGGGTTAGCGTACTTTCTTGCGCCGGAGGAAACTTGTAAAATGAGGGGAGCGTTGAGCTCTTTACCTGCTGCAACGATACCTTGAATGGTTTCCATGTTGTTTACGTTGAAAGCACCAACGGCATAGCCGCCTTTATAAGCGCATTCAAACATTTCTTTGGTTGTAATAAGTGGCATAACGAAAAACCTCCGTATAAAAATAATTCTTAGCGTTTAACAGGGGCTATCGGTTGCCCTTAATCCCCTACGATAATCGTATTATACTATATTTCCCGCAAAAAATAAAGTGTTTTTTTGGAATATTTACGGAAATTTTCAAAACGCCTTGTAAAAACGTGGCAAAACGCGTAAAAATATGGTATACTGAACACAAAAACGGAGGAAACTTTTATGAAAGATTTTCGTATGGAAAAGCTCGCAGACGTACTCATCAATCACTCCGTGCGTTTGCAAAAGGGCGAAAAGGTTTTAATCGAGGCAATCGGTGTGGACGGTGCGCTCGTAAAGGAAATTATTAAAAAGGCGTACGCCGCAGGCGGCTACCCCTACGTAAACATTATCGATAACGATATTCAACGCACCCTGCTTATGGGAACGAGCGAAGAGCATCTTGCCGCATGGACGGATTTCGACGGACACCGCATGGACGGTATGGACGCTTATATCGGCGTGCGCGGCGGTGCAAACTCCTACGAGCTTTCCGACGTGCCCGCAGATAAAATGAAGCTGTATTCCACCCTCTATTCTCACCCCGTTCATCACGAACGCCGTGTAAAAAATACCAAATGGGTGGTACTCCGCTACCCCAACCCCTCTATGGCGCAGCTTTCCTCTATGTCTACCGAGGCGTTTGAGGATTTCTACTACGACGTATGCACGCTCGATTATTCCAAAATGGATCGCGCTATGGACGCGTTAAAGGAATTAATGGAAAAAACGGACAAGGTACGCATCGTGGGCAACGGTACCGACCTTTCCTTCTCCATTAAAGGCATTCCCGCTATTAAATGCGCGGGCGAAATGAACATTCCCGACGGGGAAATTTACACCGCTCCCGTTAAAGATTCGGTAAACGGCGTTATCCGCTACAACGCGCCCTCTATCGAGCACGGCTTAAAGCACGAAAACGTTACGCTTACCTTTGAAAACGGCAAAATCGTGAAAGAGGACGGCAATTACCCCGAAGTATTGCACGAAATTTTCAACACCGACGAAGGCGCGCGCTACGTTGGCGAATTTGCCATCGGCGTAAATCCCTTTATCACCAGCCCCATGGGCGACATTTTGTTCGATGAAAAAATTGCCGGCTCTATCCACTTTACCCCCGGCGCCAGCTACGACGACGCATCCAACGGCAACAACTCTGCCGTGCATTGGGATTTAGTGCTTATTCAAACGCCCGAATACGGCGGCGGCGAAATTTATTTCGACGGCAGATTGATTAGAAAAGACGGTCGCTTTGTGGCAGAAGAACTGCTTGGCTTAAATCCTGAAAATCTGCGCTGATTTTGCACTTCTTCTCCCGAATAAATAGCGTGAAACGTTTGACTTAACGGTCAAAAGATAGTATAATATCAAGTGGAATTTGGGAAAAATCCCCAAAAACAATAAAAATTGTAAAATAATATTTATGGAGGACATATATTATGTCGAAGAATACCAGAGTTGCAATCAACGGTTTCGGTCGTATCGGTCGCTTGGCTTTCCGTCAAATGTTTGGCGCAGAAGGCTACGAAGTAGTTGCTATTAACGACCTTACCAGCCCCAAGATGCTCGCTAACTTGTTAAAGTACGACACCGCTCAAGGTGGCTACTGCGGTACGATTGGCGAAAACCTTCACACCGTAACTTCTAAAGAAGCAGTTTATGCAGAAGACGGCAAAACCGTAGTCGTTCCCGGTTCTATCACCGTAGACGGCAAAGAAATCACCATCTACGCTATGCCCAAGGCACAAGACCTTCCCTGGGGCGAGCTCGACGTAGACGTTGTTTTGGAATGCACCGGTTTCTACTGCTCCAAAGAAAAATCTATGGCTCACGTTCAAGCAGGCGCTAAAAAGGTTGTTATTTCCGCTCCCGCAGGTAACGATCTTAAAACCATCGTTTACAGCGTAAACGAAAACACCTTAACTGCAGAAGATCAAATCATCTCCGCAGCATCCTGCACCACCAACTGCCTCGCTCCCATGGCTAACGTTCTTAACAAGTACGCTCCCATTCAATCGGGTATTATGAGCACCATTCACGCTTACACCGGCGACCAAATGATCCTCGACGGTCCTCATAGAAAGGGCGACCTTAGAAGAGCACGTGCCGGCGCAGCTAACATCGTTCCCAACTCCACGGGCGCAGCTAAAGCAATCGGCCTCGTTATTCCCGAACTCAACGGTAAGCTCATCGGTTCTGCACAACGCGTTCCCGTTCCTACCGGTTCTACCACCATCCTTACCGCTGTTGTTAAGGGCAAGGACGTTACGAAGGAAGGCATCAACGCTGCTATGAAGGCTGCTGCTTCCGCATCCTTCGGCTACAACGAAGATCAAATCGTTTCTTCCGACGTTATCGGTATGAAGTACGGCTCTTTGTTCGATGCTACCCAAACCATGGTTTCCAAAATCGACGAAGAAACCTACCAAGTACAAGTTGTTTCTTGGTACGACAACGAAAACTCCTACACCAGCCAAATGGTTAGAACGATTAAGTATTTCGCAGAAATCTAATCGAATAGGATTTAGTTTACAAATTGCGCCGCAGGTTTTCCTGCGGCGTTTTTGTTTTATAAAAGCGGCAAGCGGAAGGGGAGGTAAAGGCAAGTTGCCGTGCGCTACCGAGCAGGGCGTAGCTGCTTTTTTTGAAAAAGAGGAAAAAATATGAAAAAATTTAATTTTTTTTATCAAACCTCTTGCAATAAATCATATTTGCGTATATAATTAACGTATACTATATAATTAGTATTATTTTTGATAAGGAGATAGTAGCATGAAAGACATCGTAAAACAATTAAACGACCTTCCTTTTATTCTCAAACTGATCCTTTGCATTCCCGTATTGGATATCGTTTGGTCGGTTGGTAGAGTGTTAAACGCCCTCGCAAAAAAGAACCTCGTTTGGACGATTATCGGTATTTTAACCATTTTCCCCGGCGCAACTTTTATGTGGCTCGTTGACATCATTCTCGTAATTATGCGTGGCAAAGCTTTTGCTATGGCGTAAGATAAGCGAAATATTGTAAAAAAACCCCCGCTTGTAGCGGGGGTTTTTAATTTTTAACGTTATTGCAGAAAAAGAAGATTGCGCGGGGTTGTTTCCGGTTAAGGCAAACGGTCAGGCTTTTAGATTACTTTTAGTGCCGAGCGAACTTTCTTTTTGCTAAATTAAAGGCTAGCTTTCTTTATAAAAAATCAGCGGGCTGTTTTTTTATATTCGCCGGGGCGCACGCCCACTTTTTGCAAAAATACGGAGGAAAAATAGTGCTCGTCGGGAAAGGCAAGCTTAGCGGCAACCTCCTTTACCGTCATTTGCGTTTGTAAAAGCACCTTTGCCGCGGCAATTTTCCGCTCTAACAAAAAGGCGTAAGGGGAAACGCCGTATGCTTTTTTAAAGCTGCGTATCATAGTGGCTTTGCTAAGGTGCAGTTTTTCGGCAATTTCCGTAAGCGTGCATTTGCGGTATACGGCGGCGCAAAGCTCCTCGTACACGGCGTGCGCGTCGCGGTTATCCATTCTTTCCCGTGCGGCGGAAACCATGGCAAGCAGGTGGGTTAAGCACTCGCTTATGCGAAAATTTGCATCTGCCCCGCCACTTTTGGCAATGGAAAACAGCTCGGCAAAAACGTGAGAGGTATCTACGCGGTATACGCCCGAGGATAGGGAAAACGCGGCTACCATTTGCGCCATATAAGGGCAGGAAAAATTAATCCAAATCTTTTTCCAAGGGGATTTACCGTCCGAGCGGAAAACTTGTAGCTCGTTTTGCATTAATAAATAGGTATCGCCTGCCGAAACGCGTTGCCAAACGCCGTTTAACAGCACTTCGCCCTTACCTTCTATCACGTATTCAAAGTTGAAGCGCGATTCGTTTGCCGGGTGCGTTATCGCATAGCCGGGAAAGGGATTGGTTATCCCTATCGTGGCACGCGGAATGGGTTCGCCCGAAAGGCCGATAATGGCATATGCCTCTTCCTTGGCGGGGTATATTACGTCGCTTTTGCGAATAATGCTCATAGCTTTTACTCGTTTTAATTATTTTTTGCTTGCGCAAGGGTTTTTATTACTTCGCCTGCGGCAATTAAACCGCACACGGCAGGCACAAACGCCGTAGAGCCGGGCGTGGGGCGCTTGCCTTCGGACTCTTCTGCCGCTTGGGGGGAAAGTGCAGGCTCGGTAGAATACACCACCGTAAGGTGTTCTACGCCCCGTTTTTTCAGTTCTCTGCGCATAACGCGCGCCAAGGGGCAAACGGAGGTTTTTGCTAGGTCGGTTACCGTAAAAGCGGTGGGGTCTAATTTGTTGCCCGCCCCCATGCAGGAAATTACGGGCACGTTTGCCGCTTTTGCACGCAGTACAATTTCAATTTTGCCGGAAACGCTATCTATTGCGTCGATAACGTAATCGTAAAGGGAAAAATCGATAGCGGCAGAGCTTTCGGGCGAAAAAAACAGCTCGTGGCAGGTAACGGCGCAGCTTGGGTTAATATCCCTAATGCGCGCCTCCATAGCCTTTACCTTGGGCATGCCGAGCGTAGAATTAAGCGCAATAATTTGGCGGTTTAGGTTGGTGGGGGAAACCACGTCGTTATCAATCAAATCGATTGCCCCAACGCCGCTCCTTGCAAGGGCTTCCGCCGCATGGCCGCCCACGCCGCCTATGCCAAATACCGCCACGCGCGAAGAAGAAAGGGCTTGCATCGCGTCCTTGCCAAGCAATAATTCCGTTCTTTGAAAAACGTCCGTCATGGTTTTTCCGTCCTTAAAAAGTTTTTACGCCATCTATCATACCTTAAAATAGGGCGTTTGTCAATCAGCCTTAAAAAAAAGGTGAAAAAGGAGTAAAAATTCCGTCGCCAAGCGGAAAACGTTTGACAAACTGCCGCGCGGTATGCTATTATCTTTCGGCAAGCGGAGGTGTAGCTCAGTTGGTTAGAGCGCATGCTTGACATGCATGAGGTCATAGGTTCGAGCCCTACCATCTCCACCATATAAAAGCGAACTTTTGCCAAACGGCAAAGGTTCTTTTTTTAAAGGCGAAGTTTTTTAGCAATTACTACCGCCTTTCGTTAAGCAAAACGGATGGCAAAGGCTTAAGGGACACACGATAAATGCATATTCAACTTTCCGACCATTTTACCTATAAAAAACTACTGCGCTTTACCTTGCCCAGTATTGCCATGATGATTTTTTCTTCCGTTTACGGGGTAATAGACGGATTTTTCGTTTCTAATTTTACCTCTAAAACGTCGTTTGCGGCAGTCAATCTCATCATGCCCTTTTTAATGATTTTCGGCTCGTTTGGGTTTATGTTTGGCACGGGCGGCAGCGCGCTCGTTGCAAAAACGCTGGGCGAGGGCGAAAAGGAAAAAGCCAACAAGCTGTTTTCGCTTATCGTATACGTAACGATGGCGTGCGGCGCAATTCTCAGCGGCGTGGGGATTGCGTTTATTCGCCCCGTGGCACGTTTATTTGGGGCGGAAGGGCAAATGCTCGCCGATTGCGTGCTATACGGCCGCATCATTTTAGCGGCGTTGCCTGCTTTTATGCTGCAATATGAATTTCAAGCCTTTTTTTCGCTGGCAGAAAAGCCCAAGCTCGGCTTTTACGTTACGCTTGCGGCAGGGCTTACCAATATTGTTTTAGACGGGCTTTTCGTAGGGGTTTTCCAATGGAAAATTGTGGGCGCGGCCGCTGCTACGGTTATGAGCCAAGTGGTTGGCGGCGTGTATCCGCTCGTTTATTTTAGCAGAAAAAACAGTAGCTTGCTCCGTTTAGAGCGCACCGTATGGCAGGGAAAAGCGCTTTGTCGTGTTTGCTCCAACGGTTTTTCGGAGCTGCTTTCCAACATAGCGTTTTCCTTTGTCAGCATTTTATATAATGCCAAGCTTATGGCGCTTGAGGGGGAAAACGGCGTTGCGGCGTACGGCGTTTTAATGTACGTTAGTATGATTTTCAGCGCAGTATTCATCGGTTACTGTGTGGGCACAGCGCCCGTGGTGTCTTACCATTACGGCGCGGCGAACCACGGCGAGCTACGCAGTCTGCGCAAAAAAAACTTGCGCATTGCCGCCTTGTTTTCGGTTAGTATGTTCGCTTTGTCAGAGGGGTTTGCCCTTCCGCTTACGCACCTTTTCGTAGGCTACGACGTAGCGCTTACCGCCCTTACCCTGCGCGCCTTTCGTATATGCTCGCTATATTATTTGTTTTTTGGCGTTGGCATATTCGGCTCGTCCTTTTTTACCGCCCTCAACAACGGTAAAATTTCGGCAATTATTTCCTTTTTCCGCACGCTTGTATTTCAAATCGCCGCCATATACCTTTTGCCTTTGCTTTTAAACGGCATCGACGGCATTTGGCTATCCGTAGTCGTAGCAGAGGTGCTTGCCGCCCTTTTAACCGTGGCATTTTTAGTTGCAAATCGTAAAAAATATCACTATTAAGGAGTTTTACCGCCAGCATTCGCAAAAATTTTAGCGGCTGAAACGGTTTTACCATACCCAATTAAAGAATAAAAATAGCGGACGGAGCAATACGCTCCGTCCGCTTTCGTTATAAAAATTACACGTCGTTTTTAATTAGGTCTTG
>JAFOHH010000180.1 GCA_017421905.1 Clostridia bacterium | reverse complement strand
AGTATTTAGACGAAAACACCAAATATTTCATCAACCCCACGGGCAGATTTGAAATTGGCGGACCGAAAGGCGATACCGGCCTTACGGGTAGAAAAATTATCGTAGATACCTACGGCGGTATGTGCCCCCACGGCGGCGGCGCGTTCTCCGGTAAAGACCCCACCAAGGTAGACCGCAGCGCGGCTTATATGGCGCGTTACATCTGCAAAAACGTGGTTGCGGCAGGTCTTGCAAAAGAATGCACGCTGGAAGTTGCTTATGCAATCGGCGTGGCAAAGCCCGTTTCCCTTTTTGTAAATACGCACGGCACGGGCGTACTTTCGGACGAAGAAATTTCCGAAATTATTGCAAAGGAATTTGACCTCCGCCCCGCTTCCATTATTAAAACGCTCGATTTAAGAAAGCCCGTTTACAAGAAAACCGCCGCTTACGGCCACTTTGGCAGAGAAGGCTTTACTTGGGAACAGCTGGACCGCGTAAACGACTTGAAAAAGTATTTGTAAGCAGAAAAATAAAAAACGACAAAAGGCAATCTTCGCAAGGAAGATTGCCTTTTTTTACTTCTTGAACGGCGGTACGGCTTACGGGAAAAACCTTCCCCAAGCGGGGGCGGTAACATTATCCTTCCCCAAACGGGGGCGGTAACATTATCCTTCCCCAAGCGGGGGCATAAAATTATCCCTTCCCCATGCGGGGCGAAATTGCCGCCCTTTGAGGCCCTCACCCTTTAACTGCGCCGCCCGTAACGCCTGCCACGTAGTATTTTTGCAGCCCGAAAAACAGCAGCGTAATAGGCACGGCAACCACCACCGCCCCTGCGCAAAATACGGGAAAATTGGTATACAGTAGGCTTTTATCGGCACTAATTAGGTTATATAAGCCAAGGGCTACGGTGTACCGCCCCGTATCGGGCACGCCCTTTAAAATATAAGAGGAAAAGATGAAATCGCACCACGGCGCGATAAAAGAAGTAAGCACCGTATACACGATAACCGAACGAGATAGAGGCAAAATGATGCGGGAAAATAACTGCCACTCGTTTGCGCCGTCTATGCGAGCCGCCTCGTCTATTTGTCTGGGAACGGTATCGAAAAAGCCCTTTGCAACGTAATAAGAAAGCGCCGCCCCGCCCGAGTATACCAAAATAAGCGAGAGGGAGGACTGGTAATTGCTTGGCAAAATCACCTTTAAAATGGCGTAAATTGCCGCCATAGACATAAACCCGGGGAACATACCGAGAACGAGCATACCGTTCATAAGCGGCCTTCTCCCCTTAAAGCGCAAGCGAGAAAAGGCAAAGCTGACCGATAGCACGAACGCCGTCGTGATAAGGCAGGAGCATACCGCAATAATAAGGGTGTTGGCGTACCACCGCCCAAACTGCGTTTGGGTAAACAGGCGGCGGTAGTTTTCCACCGTCCATTCGCTTGCCGAAAGAAGGCTGACGTGCGTACCGCCTTCCTTACTAAAAGATTTTACAACCAAAAACACGAGCGGTACGAGCCATATAAAGGAAAGCACGCCCAGCACCCCGTATACCGCCGCCGCAGACAGACGCCGTTTGCGCTTTGCGGAGTGGGGTTTAGAAGAAGGATGCTCATCTTTTAAGTTGGGCGGCTTAGGCGTAGATACCTTTCCCTTTTGAGAAGAAAAAGCATTTGCCTCGTTTACAATAGAGTGCGATTGCATTAAGAAAATTCCTCCTCTTTTTTGACTGCGCCCGTGCGGTTATACACGATAAGCGACAAAATTCCGCTAACCAAAAATACGATGATGCCGATAACCGAGGCAAGGCGGTAATCCTTCGTTTCGCCAATGGAAAGGCTATACAGCCAAGTAACGAGAAGGTCCGTACCCTTGGCGTTATCCGAATACAGCAAATTATCGGCAGGGCCGCCGCCCGAAAGCAAGTAAATAACGTTAAAATTGTTTACGTTGCTAACAAACTGCGTAATGAGATAGGGCGCGGTTACGTGCAGCATATACGGCAGCGTAATTTTGAAAAATACGGTTACAGGACCTGCGCCGTCTATCTGCGCCGCCTCGTACATGCTGGAGGGAACGTTCATTAAAATTCCCGAGCAAATGAGCATGGAATAAGGTACGCCCACCCAAGTATTGACGAGTAAAATGGCAATGCGCGTATCGGGTATGGAAAAGCCAAACCGAAACGGAATGCCGATTTTAGATAACCATTCGGTAATAATGCCGCTTTCCGCATCCATCATTTTAGAAAGAAGGAGAAGGGAAATAAACTGCGGTACGGCAATGGTAGAAACAAACACCGTGCGAAAGAATTTTTTACCGCGAATCCCCTTTTTTTGGATGAGGATGGCGAAAATCATACCGATAAAATAGTTGGAAAAGGTTGCGGCAACCGCCCATAAAAGCGTCCAGCCTAAAACGCGCAAAAAGGTGGAGGAAAGGGCGCGACTTCCGCCGAAAATACCAACGAAGTTTTTAAGCCCCACCCACGATACGAGATGCTCCGGCACTTCTCCCGAAAAGCCCGTTAAGGTAGAATAGTTGGTAAAGGCGATAAAAATCATGGTAATAAGGGGGATTACCGTAAAAACGGCAAGCCCTAAAAGGGGGAGCGCAAGCAAGGTTTTATGAAAGTTTTTACCGAGGAGGGAATGCAATTCCTGCCGCAAGGTGGGGGCGGTTTGTCCCAAACGAGCAAGCTGTTCTGCCCTTGCCGCACCCCTTACGCACGAAAGATAAAGGGCGAGAAACACGCCGCAAACCGCCAAGGTTAAAATGGCATAAATGATAATAGTAAAGCTGTTATCCCCCACCACCTTACCGTATTCGCCAAGCTCCTCGTCGTAAACGTCGCTTTCCGTTGTGGGTATGCGCCCTATCGTTCCGCCGCTTGCCATTCCGCGAAAAAACAAATATAAATTTTTTGCCCCAAACGCCGCAATAAAAACGATAAAGGCAATTTGCACCGCCAAATACAGCGTACCCTTTAATTTTTGTCCGCGCGCAAAATGCCCCGTGCCCATAAATAGGTAAGAAAGCTTGGTAAACCAATCGCCCCGAAAAAGAGGGGTAAAAAAGGCGGAAACACCGCAAAAAAGCGACAAAGCCGCAAGCCCCACGTTGCAACCGATTACCGTAAACACACCGCTTACGCCGTTTGCCTTCCCCTTTTTTTGCTTTAATTTTTGCACCGCTGCCGATAGGCGGCCGCCGTTTACCGCATCTTCCATACCAAACTCCTTTTGCGTTATGTATCGTGCCGAAAAGACACCCCTCACGTAGGAAACTCGCTTTTCAAGGCGCAACGAATTGCAAGAAACGCCTTTTTATGTATCAAACTGCGCTACGGCGCGGCGCAGTTTTTTAGGAAAGCTCCCGTAAAGCAATTTGGGAAAGTTTCATAAAGCAAGTGGGGCTTTTCTTTTTCTTTGGTACGGCATAGTCCCTTCCTCGCTTAAGCGGTTTTACGAATATTTTCGCACATGGCAACCAGCTGTTGTTTTAGCTTTTCCTTGGTCATAGAGCCGTCCTTTGCGCCGATTAAGGCGTTGCCAAAGCCCTTTGTTGGCGTCCAGTAATTGACGGGAACGTCCTTTTGCGTGCGGGCAAATTGCCGTTGGGCGGCAAGGGCGGAAAGAATGGGGTCTGCCTTTACCTCCTCGTTTTCTGCGGCACGCAGGTTGGTAGGCGCAAAGCCGCGCGCACGGTAACGGGTCATTTGGTTATCGTAATTGGTCAGCCAAAGGGCAAGCTTATGCGCTTCGCCCTTGTTTTTGGAATAGCCGTTTACACCGATTAGCTTATAGCCTGCGTAGGAGCTGAGCTGAACCTGCGCGCCCTCTATCGTTACGGTAGGGAGTTTTGCCGTGCCAAGGTTTTCGCCCAACACGCGCTGCAGGTCGGTGGCGTTCCAAGAGCCGCTAACCGCCGCAATTACCGTTCCCTTTTCAAAGCCGCTGATAATTTTGCTATCGTCCGCCGCACTCATTACCGCAGGGTTACAAATATAGCGGTATAACGCTTGCGCAACCTTTTCTCCATTTTCATCGTCGAAGTTTATTTTTACCGACGTTTGGTTTAAGTTATCGTCGTACGTTACCTCGTAACCGAGCTCCGGAAGGGCGAAAAAGAAGGCGGAAAGATACCACCCGTCGTTTAAGGGCATGGCAAACTGCTTGCTTGCCGTACCTTTTTTCAAAATACCGTCTAAAGAGGAAACGTCCTCCTCGGAAAGCACGCGCTTATCGTAATAGAGAAAATAGCCGTTATCCGCCGTAACGGGATAGGCGTAGGCACGCTCCTCCCCGTCAATTTTTACCGTGGCGGCGGCAACGCTATCGGGCAGGTTTTGCGTTTGCATAGTAGCAAGATTTTGCCCACCTAGTCGTGCAAGCGCCCCTGCGGGGATTAGCTTATTAATTTGGTCCCCTGCAAAGGAAAACACGTCTGCCCCTGCCTCTAAATCCTTGAGTATACTTTCCGCAGCGTCCCCTTCGCCTTGGGCGGCGTAGAGGAACTCGTACTGCACCTCCCTATGCTGCTCGGCAAACGCCTTGCACATATTTTTCGTCATTTCCATATCGCGGTCCGGGCACCAAACGGTAAGCCGTACGGTAGAAGGGCCTTTGCCCCCACACGCACCGCAAGCGGCGAAAACCGTTGCACCGATTACCGCCAAAAGTAAGCTGAAAAGTTTGCAAATCTTCTTCATAACTGCTCCTTATTCGTATTTTTTTTGCGCAAAAAGGGTTGTGTCTTTCCCGCTTGCGCCCTCCTTTTCTTTTTTTCCAAACCAAAAAATTTTATACGCAAAGCATTGCATTTTCCTAAAAGAAAGGCAAAAAGGCATTTTAAAACGCAACAAAAAAAGCCCCGATTAAAGGGCGTTTTACTTCGTTATAAAAAAGAGGCGTCAATAAAAAAAGCCTCCCTTTTGGGGAGAACACGCCGCAGTAAAGTGATAAAAGCATCAATAAAAAAGCCTCCCTTTTGGGGAGGCTTTTTAGCATATAAAATATTACAGTTTCCAAATTTCCTCGGCATACTCTTTTACCGAGCGGTCGGAAGAGAACTTTCCGCTGCTTGCCATATTGCGCACGCATTTTTGGGTAAATTCCTTACTGCCGTATTCGGAAATAAGGCGCAGTTTGGTGCGTACGTAGTCGGCAAAATCGTGCAAAACGAGGTAATGGTCGGGCGCGTAGCCGTCTAAAAGGCTGTGGTAAATATCCGATAGCATATTGCTGCCGCTTGCATCT
>JAFOHH010000179.1 GCA_017421905.1 Clostridia bacterium | reverse complement strand
GCCGATATTGTTTTTATAGTCGGGGTTTTTGCAATGCTCGTCCATAGCTCTTGCGCCGGCAAGCATAGCGGAAATATCAATGCCAAGCACCGCCGCAGGGAGAAGCCCTACGGGAGAAAGCTCGGAAAATCTGCCGCCTACGCCGTCTAAAATGGTGAACTTTTGGAAGCCGTAACGCTCGACGAGTTTTACAAGGTTGCCCTTTTTTGCATCCGTGGTCGCAACGATATGCGTTGCAAAATCGTCGCCTAGTTTCTTTTGTAAAATATCGGAAATTACGAGGTACTGCGCCATCGTTTCGGAGGTTGCTCCGCTTTTCGTGATAACGTTAAAGCAGGTTTTTTTGGGTTCGATTACGTCTAAAAGAGCTTGCATACGTTCGGGGTCGACGTTGTCTTCTACGTAAAATTTCGGGCCGCCGCGCTTTTCTTTGGGCAGGTCGTTATAATGCAAATGGCAAAGGGCTTGAAAAACCGCCGTAGGACCGAGCGCACTACCGCCGATGCCGAGCACGACGAAATATTCGTACTTTTCGCGAATTTGCTTTGCAACGGCGTTGATTTCCGCAACGATTGCAGGCTCTTGATCGTACACGATATCCATCCAGCCCTGCATACCCTTTCCTCTGCCGCTTTCTACCGTTTGGTGTGCGGTGGCAAGGGCGGGAGCAAGCGCCTCGAAATCGGCCACGGTAAGACCTTGCGCCGTGCCGACGAATTCCTGCATCATATTATTATAATCGAGTTGTAAAGAAATGTTTGTTTTATTCATAAAAAAACCAATCTCCCTAATATAAATATACTATCGTCATAACCATTGTACACCCATTTTTCATAATTGTCAATAGGTGAAAAAATGAAACCGTTAAAAAACGTTAAAAAGACAAATTTCGCCGCCGTTATATCCCTTTTTATAGCGGTTTTTTTAGCTTTTATTACCTTACAAAGTCGCTTTTTGCTGTTTTCTCAGCCTGCCGTACAAACGGAGGCTTTGCCCTGCCGCATTAAACTGATTTTATACGAAGGCGGAACGGACATATATTTATCGGACGTAGAGGTGGTAATTCCCGAAACGGGCGAACGGTTTTTGATTAGCAGCGGCGATTATATTTTTGTGGAAAAAGACCTTACCGAGCTTACTCTTTTGCTTTTTAAGGAAGGCTATTGCGATACGGCGGTGTTTCATTTACCCCTTGCAAAAGGAAAGTTAAAAACGGTGCGCTACGCTATGTTTATAAACGACGGAAGCCTGCCCTTTACCGTGTATTGCGAAGCCCCCACAGCCGAGCAGGTAAAAAATTTACTTGCCGCTTGGAAAAAATAAGCGGTTTTGTGTTGTTGCGTGAAAAAGCGCGGCGTGAAATCACGCCGCGCTTTTGCTTTTATTTTTCTTTTTCACACCTAAAAACTATTTCGCAATAATTCCCCGTTAAAACACCTTACTTGCAAGGTTTTGTAGATAATCGAGCGAGGCGGTGAGCTGGGAAAAATCCGTGTAGCTTTCCGGATATACCTCGATAAGGAGTGCGCCCTTAAAGTTTACGTCCTTTAGGCGCGCAAACAGCTGTTCAAAGTTAAAAATCCCTTTCCCTGGCAGGCAAACCTTGCCGCTTTCGTCCACGTCCGAAAGATGTACGGTTACGAGGTCACTTCCCATTTCCGTTAAATACTCGGTATAATCGTAGCCGCTTTGGCGGGCTTGTTTTACGTCTAACGTGCCTTTTAAATCGGGAACGTGCTCCTTTACCTTGCTAAAAAATCCGGGGGCGTTATAGTGCGCCCAATGCACGTTTTCAAACGCCAAGGAAATGCCGTGAGCTTTGCACCGATTTTGAATTTCCGCCGTATCTACGCCCACCTTTTCGTAATCGGTCATAGCGGGCGATTTTTTTAAGCGAGCCACGCCGTGAAAGGTGTAATATTTCGCTTTTAGCGTTTCCCCCGCCGCAAGCACCTGCTCCAGCCAAAAAAAGGCGTCCTTTCGCACTTTGGGGTGGCGGTTATACAGTTGCGGCTCGAAATTCGTATTTAAACAATGAATGGAGTGTACGTCCGTTTTGCCGTTGATTTGTTTAAGAAGGGAGGCAAACTCCCTCGTATACTCGGAAAAGGTGGAAAGAAACACCTCGGCAACGGGGACGTTCCATTCGCGGAAAAGCTCCATAGCTTTATCGTTATCCGCCTTTAAAAACAGGCTGGAAGTAGAAATACCAACTTGCATGGTTGCTCCTTACACCCGTTCGGAACGGAGGGTGAGCGTTCCGCCGCGCATATCTACGGTAACGCGTTCCCCTGGGAGAACGTGGCCCAGTAAAATTTCCTCGGAAAGGCGATCTTCTATCAAACGGCGAATGGTACGCTTTAAGGGGCGCGCACCGTATTCTTCGCTGTAACCTTCTTCTACCAAATAGGCTTTAGCGGCAGGCGTTACCGTAAAGGCAACGTTTTGCAAGGCAAGGCGCTTGGCAAGACCCGCAAGCATAATTTCCACAATTTTTGCCGTATCTTCCTTTTTTAAGGGGTAGAATACGATAACGTCGTCCAAGCGGTTTAAAAACTCGGGGCGGAAATAGTCCTTTAATGCGGAAAGTATCCGCGATTTTAAATCGTCCTCGTCGCGACTTGCGCCCGTAAAACCAAGGGACGGGCGCTGGGAAATGCGTCCTGCCCCCGCGTTGGAGGTCATAATAATTACCGTGTTTTTAAAGGAAACTACTCTGCCGCGGCTATCGGTAAGTCTGCCGTCGTCTAAAATTTGCAGCATAAGGTTATATACGTCTTTATGCGCTTTTTCCACTTCATCAAACAAAACGACGGAATAGGGCTTTCTTCTCACCCGTTCGGTAAGCTGACCGTCGTCCTCGTAGCCGGCGTAGCCCGGAGGTGCGCCGATAATTTTTGAAACGGAGTGCGCTTCCATAAACTCGCTCATATCCAAGCGGATCATTTGATTTTCGCCGCCGAATAAAATTTCCGCAAGGGCTTTGGATAGCTCCGTTTTTCCCACGCCCGTAGGGCCGACAAAGAGGAAAGATCCGATGGGGCGGTTGGGGTCCTTTAAGCCTGCACGCGCACGGCGAACGGCTTTAGAAACGGCTTTTACAGCTACCGGCTGACCGATAACGCGCTTTGTTAAAATATCTTCCATTTTGAGGAGGCGTTGCGCTTCCGTTTCCGTTAAGCGAGAAACGGGAATACCCGTCCAACCGGCAACGACTTCTGCAACCTCTTCTTCTCCGATGCAAGCGGCGGCGCGTGTGCGGGAAAGCGCCCAGTCGTTTTTCAAACGATCGAGTTCCCCTTCTTTTTCGCGGATTTTGGGGTCGTATTCCTGCATTTTTTCATGGTCGTCATCGGCAATGGCGCTATTATACTCGCGGCGGAGCTGCATAATTTCCCGCTCTAACCGCTTGATGTTTTCGGGAGCGTAATAGCTGGAAAGGCGCGCTTTAGAGGCGGCCTCGTCGATTAAATCGATGGCTTTATCGGGTAAAAAGCGATCGGCAATATAGCGGTCGGAAAGGGTTGCCGCCGCCACGATTGCCTCGTCGGTAATGGCTACGTTGTGGTGCGCCTCGTAACGGTCGCGCAGTCCTTGCAGGATAAGAATGGTATCCTCTACCGAGGGGGCGTTTACGATTACGGGTTGAAAGCGCCGTTCGAGCGCGGGGTCTTTTTCGATATACTTATGATATTCATCCAGCGTGGTTGCTCCCACCGTTTGCAATTCGCCACGCGCAAGCATGGGTTTTAAAATTTCGGCGGCATCCATTTTGCTATCCGTAGTAGCGCCCGCGCCGACGATGTTGTGGATTTCGTCGATAAATAAAAGCACGTTGCCCTCCGTTTGCACGGAAGCAAGGATTTCCTTTAAGCGCTCTTCAAACTCGCCGCGATATTTCGTGCCGGCAAGCATGCCTGCGATATCCAAGGAAAATACGCACTTATTTCTAAGCAGCTCGGGAACTTTCCCCTCCGTTATGGCGAGGGCAAGACCATCGATAACCGCGCTTTTGCCAACGCCCGGCTCGCCTACCAAAACGGGGTTATTTTTACTGCGGCGCGATAAGATTTGAATAATGCGGTCAATTTCCTTTTCCCTGCCGATTACAGGGTCTAATTTACCTTCCTTAGCCTTTTTGGTTAGGTCTACGCCGTATTTTAAGTAAGCGGGAGCATCGCCCT
>JAFOHH010000178.1 GCA_017421905.1 Clostridia bacterium | reverse complement strand
TTTTTATGTTTTTTAATTTTAAAAGAAAAATTTTTCCTTTTTTTGGGGGAAGAAAGGTGCGCTTTTATGTTGGAGACGAAAGGCTTTTGGGGAGAAGGAAGGCTTTTGGGGATGGGGAGTAAAATTTCAAAAAGAGGGGAAAGGCGTTTTGGTTAATCGTTAAGCGACTGCTTTTTGAATTGTAGAGGCGTTATGCCAAAATTCTTTTTAAAAAGCGCAATAAAGTGTGCTACGTCCGGAAAGCCCGATTCGATTGCGGCAGCGGTTACGGATTTGCCGCTTTCTAGCAGGTTGCAGGCTTGTTTCATTTTTAACGATACCACGTATTCGTACGGGGTAACGTTTAAGCATTTTTTAAATTGCCTGCCAAGCGTTGACTGGTTTACGTAGCATCGGTCGGCAAGCTCCTTCGATCCCTTTAAGGTAATATATTCTTTACCGATAATATACAGGGCAGTTTGCAGTATTGCAGGATATTCTTTGTCAGAAAAAGCAGTAACCGTATCGCCCTTTAACAGGTTTAACAAATTGGCAAACACGGCGTTTTCGGTAAAGAGATCGGTGTTGCCGCCGCTATTGCGTAAAAAATTAATGTGCGTAAACAGTAGGTCGATAATTTTCTCTTTTACCTCGGTAGAATAGCACAAAAAGTTTTTTTTGGCAAGGCGGTCGAATAGGTCGATGATTTTAGGGTCGGAAAGGTAAATTTTCAACAAAAAATGTTCGTGCACGGCGTTTTCGGTGTTGGCCCGTACGGCGTTGTGGTACTGGTTGGGGCGGGTTAAAACAATATCTCCTCGCGTTAAGCGGTGTAAACGGTTGTTTACGATAAACGAAGCGCCGCCGCTTAAATACAAATACAGCTCGTAATAGGGATGAACGTGCCCGGTGTAGGTGTATTCTCCAACGGGATGATTGTAAATCCATTCCACGCGGGAGGACTGCATGGTAGGCGTGGTTGTCGTGAATAAATAATAGTATTCTTTTAATTGCGTCATAATAGCCCCCTTTTGCATATATTATCATATTTTTGGTGTAAAATGCAATATTTTTTGGCTAAAAACTATGATAAATTTATAACGATATTAAATATTGTGCAAAAAGCATTTTATTGCACGCGTGTTTATAAGGAGGACAAATCCTATGAAAAAATTTACGGCGGTGCTAACGGTTGCCATTTTGTTGGTGTTTACCACCTTATTTATGGCCGCTTGCGGCAGTAAAAAGCCTGCTCCTACCGTTGCGCCCAGTCAAAATCCATCCGTGGAGGTATCCGTTATGCCTACTGAGACCCCTAGCGTAACGCCCAGCGCTGCGCCTACCATAACTCCTTCGGTAGAAGAAAGCGCTACGCCATCCGTTGCGCCTACCACAACGCCTTCGGTTGAACCGTCGCTGGAGGAAAGTGTTGCGCCCAGCGTAGAGCCGACGGAAACGCCGACGATAGAGCCTTCTATTGCGCCCAGCGTAGAGCCGCCTGTAGATCCCGAAGAGAGCTTGGTTGCCGACTACGTGCAAAAATACGCCGATTACGATGCTGCCGATGCGTGGCTTATCGACCATATCAATACTACCAACGTGCCGCCCGTTAGCTTTTTAATAAACGGTATCCACTCTTCTTCCATTGGTTGGAAAAAGGAGGTAGGGGCGGAAGAGGTCTTTTTCGACTTTGCTAATAGCGACCCTGCCGAACGTCGCTGCCGCGAAATCGTTTATACCGCTACTTCGCTAAAAATGCAAGTGGTGCTAACCCTTACCACTTACCCCGGGTATCCCATCGTAGAATACGACGCTTATTTGGTTAACAATTCTATCACTTTTTCGGGAGTTGTTTCCAATATGCTTTCCATCGATGGGGAAATTGAAAATAAGGAAGGTAGCAGATATTTGCATGCCAACCGCGGCTCTACCTGCTCCTTTAACGATTTCGCCCCCCTTACTTATTACGATTTTAACGGTACGAGGCTTTCCGTTACCAACGGTAAGCCCACCAGTACCTATATGCCCAACTTTAATATTGAAAATAAAATTCAAAATACGGGCACGATTGCCGTATTAAACTGGCAGGGAAACTGGAAGGCGGAATTTACCGAAACGGCAGAAAGCGTTTCTCTCCGCGCAGGGCAGTACGAAACTAACTTTGTTATGAAATCGGGCGAAACCATGCGCTTTCCGGGTGCGGTACTGCTCTTTTATAAAGGCGATTATATCAATGGTCAAAACGTTTATCGCCGCTGGCTGGAACAATGCAATATGTTCCGCAAGCAGGGCGAAAAAATGGAAAGAGTAAATATTCTTGCTTGTTCGGCGCAAAATAGCGAGGTTACCGACCTTGCCGAGCTTGCGCTTTACCGCGAAACGGGGCTTATCGACCTGCTTACCAAATATAATTTAGACGGCGGCTGGTACGATACCGAAGGGCACGACTGGACGTTTACGGGCAACTGGTTTGTAGATCCCGAAAAGTATCCCAACAACATCAAAGCCATTGCCGACGTCGTACATCAAGAGGGCTTGCAGTTTGCCGTTTGGTTTGAGCCGGAGCGTATCGTCATGGGTACGGATATGGCAAACGACTTGCGGGAAATCCAGGGCGCGCTCCTTGCCGTGGCATCGGACGGAACGGCGGCAGACGTTTATAACTTCCCCAAGGGCGCAAGTGTGCTTGTAAACCTTGCCAAGGGCGAAGTTGTCAATTACATTATCAATATGCTCGATGCCATTATTACCGAAAACGGCATCGACCAATATCGTCAGGACTTTAACATGATGCCCGCAGACAGCTGGGCGGCGTGGGATAAGTCGGAGAGCATCGCGCTGAATATGCCGAGAACGGGCGTTACCGAAAATCAATACACGGGCGGCTATCTTGCCATTTTCGACGGCCTTTTAGAGCGTCATCCCGGTATATTTATCGACGCCTGTGCATCGGGCGGCATGCGTTACGACCTCGAAACGCTACGCTATTCGTTTATGCACACCCGTTCGGACTACTGGGTAGACGACGAAAGTGCACAATGTCAAACGTATGGTAGCGCAATGTGGACGCTGTACTGGGGTACGGGATTTAACGACCTCTCTACCTACAACGTTCGTTCTCACCTTGGTAACTCCATCGGTGTAGGCGCTTCTACCATAGAAGGCGCGTATGCCGTAAAGGACGCTATTATTGAGTGGAAAGATCTTTCCACCTACTTATTCTACGACTATTACCCCCTGACGGTTTACACGCCGCGCGCGCCCCTTGCTATGCAATTTGATAGCCCGGAGGATGGCTGCGGTATGTTTATTACCTATTTCCGCAATGCGGGAAAGACCACCATTTATCCGCGTGCGCTCGATCCTAACGCCGTATATTATATTTGGGATAGAGATAATGCCGAAACGGTTATGGAAAAAACGGGTGCTGCCATTATGCAGGAGGGGTTTGCCCTTTCTGCAAGCGGCAAAGCGGCTATCGTTTACGAATATCGTTTAAAGGAAGGGGAAAACACCTCTGCCTTCCAAAAGGAAACCGTACCCACCGGCCCCGGATCTACCGACTTTATTCCGCCCGAAGAGGAAGTGAAATTAGAAGTTACCGTACCCGTAACCGACGCCGTTTATAAGGGCGGTATGACGGATGCGGAAATGGTTGCCGCATACGATATTAAAGGCAAAAACCAAATTGTATTCCTTACGGTAGATTACCGCAGCACGGGTGCAATTTATTCCATTAGCGAAAACGTTTATAACGAAATTTACCGTACGGGCGAAACGCTGGATAGCGGCTGGGAATATATCGATTGTCGCAATTTCTACGTTACGTTGCCGGGCAATATCGGCACATTCGCCTTTTCACAATGGGAAAACACCGTATTCCATCAACAGCATTACGTAAAACAAATAGACGGCTGCTATTTCCTGTGGCTTTCCAATATCGTTTCCCTTTCCGATCCCGATGGCGGCTGGTCAAATTGGGAAGTAACGCTTTCTTGGGATAAGGAAGGGGGTAGACAAGGCTCTGCCGCAGCTACCTTAAAGCTGGAATATAAACAAATGCAGCATATGTTCCTGCAAGGGGAAGACGAATGGACGGGACAAGGTAAAATTTACAAAATTACGGAGTCCATGTTCAACTCCTTTGCCTATACGGGCTTTGGCAAGGAATACGGCGG
>JAFOHH010000177.1 GCA_017421905.1 Clostridia bacterium | reverse complement strand
TTAGAAAGCCCCTCGTCCAAATATTTTTGAATATGCTCTTTTTCCGAAAGGGAGGCAAATTCGTCGGTTTTTGCCGCGCCCGAAACGATTAAAACGTATTCGCCCTTGGGCTCTTTTACCCCTTGGGAAAGGGTGAAATGCTCTGCCTCTTCGTAAATTTTAGTAATTTCGCGCACGGCGCAAGCGTTGCGTTCGCCAAAGGCGGCGTAAAGGTCTTTTATCGTTTTTTCCACGTCGTGCGGGGCGCAGTAAAAGATAATGCTTGCCGTTTGGGAGGAAAGCGCGCGCAGCTCGGCTTGACGCTCCTTATTTTTTTCGGGCAAAAATCCGTAAAAGAGGAAGGGTGCGCCGTAGCCTGCCAAAATAAGGGCGGGGACGAACGCCGTAGTGCCCGGGATAACCGTGTAGGGCAAATTTTCCTCTCTCAGGCGCGCGGTAAGCACGCTGCCGGGGTCGGAAATAAGGGGCATCCCGGCATCGGAAATCAGGGCGACTTCCTTGCCCTCCTTCAGCATATCGATAACCCGCTCCGCCGCCTCCTTTTCGTTAAACTTATGATAGGAAATAAGGGGCTTTTTAATTTCGTAAGCGGAAAGCAGCTTTAGCGAATGGCGGGTATCCTCGCAAAGGATTACGTCCGCCGCTTTTAGCGTTTCTAAGGCGCGCAGGGTGATATCTTTTAAGTTGCCGATGGGCGTTCCTACAACGTAGAGCATCGGTTTACCTCCGTAGGTTGCATTTTTAATCCGGGCTTGCCGCCTTTTACCCCTTCTACAAGAAGGAGATAGGGCTCTCCGCCTTCCTTTCTTGCAAGAAATTGCAAACGCTTGGGCTCAATTTTGGCTTGGCGCATACAAGTGAGAACGTCGACTAAACGCTCGGCAATATGGCACATGGCAAATCTGCCGCCAAAGCGCAGTTTTTTAGAGGCGATTTCGACAATTTCGGCAAGCGTTATGGCTACTTCCTTTTTGGCAAGAAGCTCGCTTTCCGTTTGCTTTCCCTCCCCATCGCTCAGCTTGAAATAGGGCGGATTGCATAAAACGAGGTCGAACGCGCCGTTAAAGCCCTCTATTTTTTGCAAGGGAGTACATACGGCGGTAACGCGCTCGCTATCGCCGTTTATCTCGGCGGTGCGGCGGGACATATCGGAAAGGGGCTCTTGCAATTCGAACAGCGTAAGGTGCGCAATCCTTGGGTTTAAGCACATGGCGTGAAGCCCAACGATTCCGCATCCTGCGCAAAAATCGGCAACGCTATCGCCTGCTTTTACCGTGGCAAAGCGGGAAAGCGCAACCGCGTCGCTGGTGAAACGGTAGTAATTTTCGCTTTGTAAAATAATTTTATCGGCAAAAAGCACCTCTTTGCGCTCGCCTTCTTTTACAAGGTGTTCCATAGTTCCTCCAACAGGTTTGGGATAAAGCGGTTTGGTAAAAAGAAGCGGCACGAAAAAAATTTTTCGTGCCGCGGTTGAGCAAGAATTCTTACTCTTCGGAAATTGCGCTAACAGGGCAATTTTCTGCGCATGCGCCGCAAGAAATGCATTCGTCGGCGTTGATTTGATACTGGGTATCACCTTCGCTGATTGCACTTACGGGGCAGGTATCTGCGCAAGCACCGCAAGAGATGCAAGCGTCACTAATCTTGTATGCCATGATGATCTTCCTCCTATAAGTTTTCTTTATTATAGCACATCTTTTTGAGAAAAGATAGCGTTTTGCCAAAATTAATCGGATAATTCTTTAAAATCTTCTTCGTCGTCGTCCTTTTCTGCTTTTTGACCGTTATCTCGCTTGGTCCACTTTAATTCGGCTACGGGATAATCGCGGTATACCTCGCTTTTATCGGCGTGAACGATTTTTACGCGCGTAATCAGCTTTAACATATTGTTGGAAACAACCGAGCCTTTTCCATCGGGCGTTTCTACCTCGCTGCCGATTTTGGGCATTTTTTTATAAACGTCGCTGTAATATTCGTTTTCGTACTCTAAACAGCACATCAGTCTGCCGCAAAGCCCGCTTATTTTACCGGGATTTAACGAAAGACCCTGCGTTTTTGCCATTTTGATAGAAACCTTTTTAAAGTCCTGCAAAAAGGAAGCGCAGCAGCAGGGACGGCCGCAAGGCGCAAGGCCGCCGAGCAGCTTAGCCTCGTCGCGAATGCCTACTTGGCGCAGCTCGATACGCACGTGAAAGGCTTGCGCTAAATCTCTTACGAGGTCGCGAAAGTCTACTCTTCCCTCCGCCGTGAAATAGAAAATAATTTTACTGCCGTCGAAGGTGTATTCGCAGTCGATCAGCTTCATGTCTAGCTCTCTTGCGCGGATTTTTTCTTCGGCAAGAGCCATTGCCTCGGGACGCTTTGCCGCAAATTTTTCGCGGTTTTCCTCGTCCTTTTTAGAGGCTTTGCGCACGATGGGCTTAAGCGGCTGTACTACGTCCTTATCGGGCACTTCCCTTACGGGGAGGGCGACCGTGCCGTATTCCAGCCCTTTGGCCGTTTCTACGATTACGCCGCTACCCTCTTCAAAGGTTTCGCCTTTGGGGTCGAAGTAATATATTTTACCGGCATATTTAAATTTAATGCCTACGATTTTCGCCATTGATATTTTCCCTCCAAAATGCCAAACAGCAAGGTGTCTACCACCATTTGCGTATTGGCGTTGTATTTTAGCGACTGCTTTGCCTCGCCACAGCGTTCGATTACCCCGATAAGGGCGGCAGGAGCAAAGGTAAAGCCTGCTTTGGCAATTTCTACCACGCGGCTTTTGTTCATTACCATATTTTTATGACCCGTTTTGAACATTAACGCATCTCTTGCTACGATTTCGAGCACGTCTAAAAAGGCGGGGAGAGAGGTTTTATACTTCATAACGAGGGTGGAAAAAGAAAGCACGTCGCTACTCTTTTGCATATTGGTTAAAATTTGTAACGACAGCCCGACCATATCCAAAAAGGAATTGTCGCGCGCCAGCTTTAAGGCTTTTCCTATCGTTCCGCCTGCCGATACTGCGGCAAGGCGCAAGCGATCCTCATCCTCTACTTCATCTCTTAACGCCTCGGTAATTTGTTCGGGCGTAAAATAGGGCAGCTCCAACTTTTTCACGCGGGAGCGTACGGTGGAAAGCATGGCGTATTCCGACGTGGCGATCATTAAAATAACCACGCCTTGGGGGGGCTCTTCTAACGTTTTAAGCAGTTTGTTTTGCGCTTGCTCGGTTAAGTTTTCCGCGCCTGCCAAAACGAATACGCGGCGAGCACCCTCTACCGGCTTTAAGTAGCTTTGCCGTACGAGGTCGTCGATATCTGCCGTAACGATTTTTTGCGTTTTTTCCCCTTCTTTTTCGGCGGGGTAAACCGTGCAATCGCCGTAGCGTTCGCTTTCAATCAGCTCGCAAGCGCGGCAAGCGTTGCAAACCGTTTGATTTTCGCAAAACAGGGCTTTTGCAAAATATTTGATATACGCGCGGTTCATATCCGCATCGGGACTTACAACGAGGTATGCGTGAGAAAGCGTGCCTTCGTCCCGCTCCTTAATAAAGGTACGGTATGCCTGCGTATTGGAAAGCAAGGATAGGTAATTCATATTAGAACTTAAAGTACTCCTCTACGTGCATTACAAAGCAGCTTGCGCCGCCCATAACGTAATCGCCGGTATGCTCGGTTTTTGCGTCGTGATTGATAATAGATTTTACGTTGCTGGGAATTTGAGAGGGCGAAAAGGTCCGCTTTTTACTGTTATCGTTGATAATTTCAAGCGCCTTTTCCACGCGCTCGTCCTTCATACCGCAAAGCAGGGTAACCGTTCCCGTTTTTAAAAACCCGCCCGAAGAGGACAGCTTGGTTACCTGAAAGCCGCCGCGAATCAGCTCGGAAACGACGGTTTTTGCGTCTTGTTTATTGACGACGGAAAGAATCATTTTCATAAGCGAATACTCCTTTAACGTTTCTCTTGCGAGAGGCTATGCTCTCCGTTTTCCCTACGCCTCAAGTAGGCGATGGTGAAAATTTTGCCGCTGCAAGCGCAGGCGGCTATTTGCCGATTGATAGCGACGTTTGCGCTATAACGGCCATATCCTTGCCGATTAAGGAATTAAGCGGCGTTTTTGCAATTCTTCTATAATTTTAGCCGTGGTTTGATGCACCGCGCCGGAGGGGTCTATTGCCACCATTTGCATAGGATAGCGTTCGAGCAGCTTTTTATATCCCTCGTAAACGCGCTGGTGAAAAGCCTCCCCTGCAAGCTCTACGCGGTCGTTTTTATCCACGCCGCCCTTGCGAATAAAGGCTTGGCGGGGGGAAATATCCAAAAACAGCGTACAGTCGGGCATGCATTCGTCCATGGCTTTTTGGTTGATTTGCTCCACGTATTCAAAGCCCAGTCCGCGGGCGTAGCCTTGGTAGGCAAGCGAGGAATGCACAAACCGATCGCAAAGCACCGTTTTGCCTGCTTTTATAGCGGGAATTACCGTTTCGGTAAGGTGTTGAATACGGCTTGCAGCGTATAAAAGAGCCTCGCACTCGTCGCACATCGCGGTATTTTTTCCCGCTAAAATAACGGTGCGGATTTGTTCGGAAATGGGGTTACCGCCCGGCTCGCGCGTGACGAGAACGTCCACGCCCTTTTTTTCGAGGTATGCGGCAAGCTCTCTCATTTGACGAGATTTTCCTGCGCCCTCGCACCCTTCTATCGTAATAAATTTTCCACGCATAGCGCTATTTAACGCTTATTTAGAAGCGTATTCCTCCAAAAAGAAGTTAATTGCGGCAATCGTTTCGTAAAACAAATCGCCGTTTTTATCTTTAAAATTGAGCATTGTTAAAACACAATCGTCTATCGTCGTACCGTCCGAGCCCTTGCATAATGCCGAGGCGTTGGGGAAATGAGAAAGAGAAATGCCGTAGGGCTTTGCCTCTTCCTCCGCCTCGTAGATATATTCGTGATTGGGATCGTTGCGGTAGCTCTGCCGTTCCACCTCCGCCTCCTGCTCAAAGCGGCGGTAGTAGATGAAATATTCGGGATGGTCGCGCAAAAGTGCTTCTAGCTTTAAGGTTTCCTCGCAATAAGAAATAAGGCGCTGCTTTTCCCATTCTACACCCTGATCTATTTCTTCGTTCGTCTTAAAGCGGTTGTCCAGCTTGTTTTGCAAAAAGTACTCTGCGGCAACCCGCTCCTGTAAAATTCTGCCTTCGCCAAGCGAATCTACCCCTTCGCCAAGGTCTTCGAAAAAGGGCGTTAAAAAGGCGCGGGCGTAGGCTATGGCGTCGGTAAACGCGCAAACGCCGTTCCCGTCTACGTAGTAGCGGAAATCGGAAACGTACACGGTAAGTCCGTCGTCCTTATAATCGCCGTTTTCATCGAAAAGGGCGTTGTCCATAAACACCGCCATATCGATTTCCTGGTTCATGAGCGCGCCGTTAAACTTGGTGCCGCCCGTTTCGTCGCCGTAATCGATTACCTCGTAGCGTACCGACTGCGTGCCGTAGGAAAGCCTGCCGCTTGCAGAAAGCTTTTCGGTAAACCGCCTTGCTTCGTTTTCCGAATACTTGTTGGTTACGACGTAAAAGGTAAGCTCGTCGCCCTGCAAAAGCTTTGGTCCGACAAGAGAGTATAGGAACGCCCAAAGCAGAAACACGACCAGTGTTACCGCCACAATTTTAAACCAATCGTACGTTAGGCGTTCGCCCAAACGTTTTCTCGTAATTCTAGCATCCATAATCCCTTGCCTTGCGCCTTACTGCGGCGCGATTTTATTATTTGTAATTACTTTTTGGGTTTCATCGTGGGGAATAAAATTACGTCTCTAATGCTTGCTTGATCGGTAATCAGCATAACAAGACGGTCAATTCCCAGCCCTAAGCCACCCGTGGGAGGCATTGCGTAAGAAAGGGCGTTGCAGTAGTCTTCGTCCATCATCGAAGCTTCTTCGTCGCCTGCTTCTTTTGCCTTTAACTGTTCTAAGAAACGCTCTCTTTGATCGAGCGGGTCGTTTAATTCGGAATAAGCGTTGCCCATTTCGCCGTGGCATACGAAGAATTCGAAACGGTCGGTCATGCGCTTATCTTCGGGGCTCTTTTTCGCAAGAGGAGAAACCTCTACGGGGTATTTGGTAATAAAGGTGGGTTGTACGAGATATTCTTCGATTTTTTGGTCGAAGGCTGCGTACAGCAGTCTGCCCCAGCTATCCGTTTCCTCAAATTCTACGCCCTTTTCCTTTAATTGCGCCTTTAAGCTATCGAGATCGTCGGTAGCAAAGTCTACGCCGAGGTATTTTTTAACCGCCTCGGGCATGGTCATGCGGGCAAAGGGTGCGCCGAAATCGAGCTCCGTGCCTTGGTAGGTAATTTTAGAAGAGCCCGTAACCGCGGTGATAACGTGGCGGTAAAGGCGCTCGGTAATATCCATCATTCCTTCGTAATCGGTATACGCTTGATACAACTCCATCAAGGTAAATTCGGGATTGTGGCGTACGTCCATACCTTCGTTGCGGAATACGCGGCCGATTTCGTAAACCTTTTCAAAGCCGCCTACGATTAAACGCTTTAAGGGCAGTTCGAGCGCGATGCGGAGATACATGGGAAGATCGAGCGCGTTGTGCTTGGTGATAAACGGACGAGCCGACGCACCGCCCGAAATGGTGTTAAGAACGGGCGTTTCTACCTCGATAAAGCCTTCCTTGTCGAGGAAGGAGCGGATTTCCGTAATAATTTTAGAACGGGTAACGAAGGTCTTTTTTACCTCGGGATTGACGATTAAATCTACGTAACGTTGACGGTAACGGAGATCGGGATCTTTTAAGCCGTGGAATTTTTCAGGCAGCGGCAAAAGGGATTTGGAAAGAAGCTC
>JAFOHH010000176.1 GCA_017421905.1 Clostridia bacterium | reverse complement strand
GAGTTGCTCCCTATTATCCACATGGATAATTTATTCTCGGACGATATGCTAAACGCAGAAAAAACGGCGTTGCGTCTTACGGTAGACGGGGCGGAACTTATGGAAATCCCCATGGAGGAGATCCGCACGCATGCGCTAACAGAGTTACCGAAATATATCGTAGATCAAATTAAAACGCAAGTTAAATTCCGCATCGTAGAAAATTTGGGCATTGATTTTTCGCATCTTCCCTTTGTAACGGGTACTGCGGCAAACGGCACGCCCGTATATAGCTACGTACTTTTAGGAAACGGCGAAATCCCCGAATTTTATGCAAAAGACACTGCTAACGTTTGCTATAAAGATGCGGATGGAAATTATTATCCCGCCACGGAAGAAATGCTTTCCAACCGCGCTACGGATACCAGCGTAAATCTTTATTATAAAACGCGCGGCCTTAACGACTTGCCCTTTATCGACGGCGTAAATACCTTGGCTACCTCGTTTGATACTTCAACGATGACGCTTTCCGATCTAAACGAAAAATTTGCCCTTGGGTTGAAGGATGCAGACGGTAATTACAAGAGCGCCATTTTGGGAGAAATTGACGATATTCCTCTAAACGACCTTTCTGCAGAGGTAGATGATGCCGTTAAAAACCTCACCCTTGCCGAAGCCTTTGGACAAAAGGAAGGCGTATCCTTCTCCTCCCGCATTTTAGAATCGATGCGTAACGTGAAAATCGGAGAGCTCGACCAACAAATCGGTACGATTACTTTGGGAAGTGTAATTGATATTAACGAAAGCTCTTCCAAAATTTTGCGTGCATTAAAAGATTCGACGGTTAACAATTTAGAGGCAAGCATTAACGCACTTACCCTTTCGCAAATGGTAACCGTTCCAAGCGACGGCTCATTCTTTGCAAAATTAATGGCGATTGACGAGGTTAAAAACGCAACGCTTTCCACCCTTTCCACGGCAATTTCCACCGTACAAATTACCGAAATGTTCTCCGAATCGCACGATGAGTACGGCAATTTAACAGGCATTTGGTATTTCTTACTGAAAAACAACCCCTCCGCTACGATTAGCGAACTCGGCACGATTGTAGACCATGCGGCGGATAACATCGCAGGGGCAACCATCGGCGAACTTGTTGAAAAAGGTGTGCTTACCGTAGAAGGACTTACCTCCGCAAACGGACTTTACTACTACCCCTTGCAGGAGTTAATTCAAGACCTTTCCGCAGGCAACTTTGTTGCAATTCAACAAAAAATTCTGGAATTCCAAGCACAAATACAGCCCTAACGGCTACCAAATAAAAAAGCCCCTTTCTTTGGGGCTTTTTTTCGTTTTCACTTGACAAAAAAAAGGTTGTTTTTTATAATAAAATCATAAAAGAAAGCGCTATCAGCGCCAAAGGAGAATAAAGATTATGATCGTTATCCGTATGAACGGTTGGGAACCGACTTTTCAAGAAGAATTAGATAGCCTCGTGGCAAATCCCGGTAGCTGCGACGAGGTTTGGCTTGCCGTATACGGTTATTATCCGTTAAAAGAGCAGTATTTGCGCGCGGCAGACTTTGCCAAGCACGCAAAGCAGGTTCGAGATGCAGGCTTCCGCCCCGTGTTTGAAATGGGCTCTACCCTTGGCCACGTTCCCGAAATGCTGGAAAACGAGGTAACCCGCAACTTTACCAAAATGACCGATCAGTTTGGAGTATCCATGCCCGGGGCGTTTTGTCCGCGCTGCGAAAACCTGCGTGCCTACCACGAGGAGGTGGTAAAAGCCTTTATGCAATATAAGCCCTACGCTATGTATATCGACGACGATATGCGTTTAGAATTCCGTAACGGCGTTGCGCTTGGTTGTTTTTGCGACGATTGTATTGCAAAATTTAACGCACAGCACGGCTATAGCTTGACGAGAGAAGAAATTTCGGAGCGGTTCGTTACCGAGCCTGCCTTCCGCGAGCAGTATATTCAGTTTAGCCGCGACGGCATGGAAGAATACGCGTACCTGCTTGCAAAAGCTGCGGCAGAGGTTGCTCCCGAATCGTACGTTGGGTTTGAAAACTGTTTCCTCGGCGCACATACGGGCGGAGATCTCAACCACCTTTTTAACGGCTTATATCGCGGCAACGGTAAGCCTCCCTTCTCGCGTAGCGGAGCGTTTTACTATCGCGATTACTCCCCGCGCGACGTGCTCGATAAAGTGCTGAACATTTCCTATCAATATACGGTAATGCCCGATTATATCACGGTGCGCCGCCCGGAAATTGAAAACACCGATAATACTTCTATGGGTAAATCGATACGCGGCACGCTAATGGAATCGGAGCTTAATTTAGCGCTTAGCTGTAACGGGCTATCCTACCATATCGTTGGGCAGGAATGCGAGCCCGTAGAGTACGAAGCCCGCTTTTTCAAGGCCCTTGCCGAACATCGCAGCTATTTCGAGGCGATTGCCGCTTGGGCAAAAACGGGTAAGGTAGCAGGTCTTTGCCCGGTAATCGGCAAAAAAGCGCATTTGCTCGATTTTATTTCCAAAGAAGAATATCGTGCGCAAGAAAATAAAAAGCAGGGCGTGTTCCGTTGGGCAGACGTACCCAAGGAACGGGGAAGAGAACTATGGCAAATGGGTATGCCCCTTTCTTACGAAAGTGAAAAGGCTTACCTCCTCCACCCCGAAATGGTGCCCTATTTAACGGACGAAGAAATTCAAACGCTGCTTACCAAAAACGTTATGACGGACGGCCCTGCTATTGAAGAGCTGGAAAAGCGCGGCTATGGAAACGCCTTTCCCGTAACGGCAAAAAACCGCGCTGCGGGAACGCGTTTCGTTTCCTACGTGGGCGTACCTTCCGTAACGGGCAGGGGACATACCGACATGTTTTGCGCTAACCGTTTTATGATTCTTTCCGCAAAAGAAGGAAGAGAAAAGGACGTAACCGTTCTTGGCGTTAGCACGGGAGCAAATCCGTGGCTTACCCCCTTGGGTACGGAGATCGAAGACGACGTTACCGAGGCGCTCGTTACCACCGCAAAGGGCGGCAAATGGGCGGTTTGCGGCACTTCTTTGTTTAACATCTTTATCAACTGCCATAAGCGCACCTTCCTCCTTGCCGTTGCCGATATGCTCTATGGCGGCATTCCCTGCCGTTTGCGCTCTTCCGAGCAGGTGGTTATCGTGCCCCGTGCAAACGATAAGGGCGAATGCACAGGCGTATTTGCACACAGTATCACCATTTCCGATACCGAGCCCTTAGAATTTGAAATTCGCAACCCTGCAGGCAACAATTTCGTTATGATTACCAAGGACGGCGAAACGCCCCTTTCCGCAAGAAAGGAAGGCGACCTTACTATCGTAACCGCTCCTTCGCTTGCCGCATACCGCAGCTTTTTAATCGTTTGCCGCTAACCCCTTTTCTTTCAGGCTTGCCTTTTTGCTTTGGGCGGCTTGTAATAAAAGAAAAAGAGGGCGAAAAACGCACTTTCTTTTACAAATAAATAGACAAACGGGCCGCTTTTCGCTATAATAGAGGAAAGCGGCTTTTTTGCGCCGCAAAGGAAGAACGATATGGCAAAACGAGTAGTAATAGGAATGAGCGGAGGGGTAGATAGCAGCGTTGCCGCCCTTCTTTTAAAAGAGCAGGGCTACGACGTAGTCGGCCTTTTTATGCAAAACTGGGAAGAAACGGACGACGGCGGCTGCTGCACGGCAGAGGCTGACTATGCCGACGTGCGCCGCGTTTCCGCAAAAATAGGAGTACCGTATTTTGCCGTTAATTTTTCCAAGGAATATATGGAGCGCGTATTTTCTTACTTTTTAAAGGAATACGCCGCCGGAAGAACGCCCAACCCGGACGTGCTTTGCAACCGAGAAATTAAATTTGGTCCGTTTAAGGAATACGCCAAAGAGCTGGGCGCAGATTATATTGCCACCGGGCACTACTGCGATATTTTACACGAAGGGGATACCCACTACCTATTAAAAGCGGTAGACCAAAATAAGGACCAAACCTACTTTTTAAATCAACTTTCGCAAGACCAGTTAGACGGGGTTTTATTCCCGCTTGGCAAGCTGCAAAAGCCCGAGGTGCGCGCTATTGCCGACCGTTACGGCCTTTCTACCGCGGGCAAAAAGGATAGCACGGGCATTTGCTTTATCGGAGAGCGCAACTTCCGCAAGTTTTTATCTGAATACCTCCCCGCAAAGGAAGGGGATATGGTTACGCCGGAGGGCAAGTTCCTCGGCAAGCATATGGGGCTGATGTATTATACCCTCGGTCAAAGAAAGGGGCTTGGCATCGGCGGTCAAAAGGGGGACGACGGCAGATGGTTCGTTGTGGATAAGGATATGAAAACCAACCGCCTTATCGTAGCGCACGGCGCAGAGGAAATGCTGTATTCCGACGCTTTAGAAACCTCCGTTGTAAACTGGATTCCCGCCCCGCCTAAGGAGGAAACCTTTACCTGCACGGCAAAATTCCGCTACCGCCAAGAGGAGCAAAAAGTTACCGTAACCCGCCGCGCAGACGGCACGGCGTACGTTGCCTTTGCCGAAAAACAGCGCGCCATTACGCCCGGGCAGTACTGCGTATTTTACGATGATACGAAATGCCTTGGCGGCGCAGTAATCGAACGATATTTCCGCTACTGATCCGCATTTTTCGACGGTATTTCCGCTACTGATTGATTGCCCTTTTCGGCAGGGCGGCAGTTCTATCGTTTTGCACTTACTTTCCATCTTTTAATAAAGCTTACTTCACATCGTTATTATGACTTTAACCTATACGCACACTAAAATTGCTTGTTATATTGCCTTTGTTGTACAGGCGGCGGTTTGCTGCCTTTCCGCCCTCCTTTTTGCGGCGTTTACGGCAGAATTTTCCTTTACCTTTACCGAGCTTTCCGCCATTGTTGCCGTTACCTTTATCGCGCAGATGGCAATCGATATCTTCGCCACCAAATATATCGGAAAAATCGGCTACCGCAACGGACTTCTTATTTCTTGCTCGGCGGCGGCAATCGGGTTTTTTCTGCTTGGGGTACTTCCTTACGTAATGCCGCCCTTTATCGGCGTGCTTATTGCCGTTGCTGTATACGCTATGGGCGGCGGCTTTGTAGACGTAATCGTAAGCCCCCTCGTCGAGGCGTTGCCCTCCAAAAATAAGGCGGCGCAAATGAGCCTACTCCACTCCTTTTTTTGTTGGGGAACACTTTTTATCATTTTGTTTGCCACGGGCTTTTTCGCCCTGTTTTCGGTAGAAAACTGGCGGTATCTTTGTATGATACTCGCCCTGTTTCCCGCTTTTTGCACGCTTTTATTTTTAAAAGTGCCCATTATCGAGCCCCTTCCGGAGGAAAAGGCCTTTACCGCAAAGGCGTTGTTTTCCACCCCCGTGTTTTACGTGTTAATTCTTTTAATGTTATTTGCCGGCGCGTGCGAGCAGCTTATGAGCCAATGGGCGTCCTTTTTTGCAGAATGCGGCCTTGGTGTAGAAAAGGAAGTAGGCGACTTGCTTGGCCCGGGGCTTTTTGCCGTAACCATGGGCGGCGTTCGTACCTTTTTCGGGGTAAAGCAAAATAAAATCAGCTTAAAGCGCGCGCTTACCGTTTCGGGCGTGGCTTGTGCGCTATGCTACGCGCTTTGCGTATTTGCGCCCCACCCCATTTTATCTCTTGTATTTTGCGCGCTTACGGGCGCATCGGTTGGGCTTATGTGGCCGGGCTGTGTTAGCATTGCGGCAAAGCGTATTCCGCTTGGCGGTGCAAAAATGTATGCAATGCTCGCTTTGTTTGGCGACGTAGGCTGTATCGTTGGCCCTGCGCTCGTCGGCGTTCTTTCCGACGAGGTAGAACGGGCAGGCGGCGGCGTGTTTGCTACCTTTATCGGCGGCTCTACGGTAACGGAAATCGCCTTAAAGGCAGGTATTTTGGCGGGAATTATCTTCCCCTTGGCACTATCTGCCGTGGTCGTTGCCCTCAAAAAAATAAAAACCGCAAACCCTGCTCCTAGCTCTCTTCCCACCCAATCGGTGCAAGAAGAGCAGTAGCGGAGTAAGCTCCTTCTCTCCCAATCGGCGCAAGAAGAGAGGTAGCGGCGCAAAGCTTCTTCTCACCCAAATCGCGCAAGAAGAGCAGTAGCGGCGCAAACGAATTATAAACGATAAGAAAATTCCCCCTAGGGGATAAGGAGATATTTTATGCAAAAAATTGCACGGTTTTATCACGTATCGCAGGCGCAGTTTGCCCCTGCCTATGAGCAAACGTTTGTAGGCGAGGCTGCTCCGCAGGTGGAAAGCTTGCCCCTCCCCAAACGTGCCACGCGCGGCTCTGCCGGGTACGATTTTTACGCCCCCCAAGCTTTTACGCTTGCCCCGGGCGAAACCATTAAAATTCCCACGGGCATACGCGCAAAAATTGCAGACGGTTGGGTGCTAATGCTCTTTCCGCGCAGCGGCCTCGGCTTTAAGTTCCGCTTGCAGCTGGATAACACCGTGGGCGTAATCGATAGCGATTATTACGGCTCGGATAACGAAGGGCACATCTTCGTAAAAGTTACCAACGACGGCAAAACGGGTAAAACGCTTACCGTAAACAAGGGCGAAGGCTTTTGTCAGGGCATCTTCCTCCCGTTTGGCATAACCGAGGACGACAGCGCCGAAGAGGTGCGTAACGGCGGCTTTGGTTCTACTACAGGCCGAAAGGAGCGTGTATGATGGCGAATAAACCTGCAAATCAATCTTCCGTAAAATCTTCCCAAGCAAAGGAGGGCAGACTGGCCTTTTACAAAGCGCTCGTTCTACCGTTTTTACAAAAGCATTTCGTAACCATTGTCTTTTTGCTTGCGGTGAGCGCGTGCGCGCTTGCCCTCCGCATTTGTACCTATCCGGACGAATCGTGGGACTACACCGCCTTTCTTTCCAAATGGTATAAAATGTTAAAGGAAAACGGCGGCTTTCGCGGCATTCCTAAGGCGTACGAGGGCTCTGCTCCCAGCGATTACTGCCCGTCCTATTTATATCTTTTGGCGTTTATTACGTATTTGCCCGTAAATCCCCTTTATGCCATTAAAACGGTGTCCGTTGTATTCGATTTCGTTCTTGCCGTTTTCGTCGGTCTTACCGTCCGTCAGGCCTCCAAAAAGGAAATGGGCTTTTCGCTTGGATACGCCTGCGCCTTGCTTCTCCCCAACGTATTTTTAAACAGCGCCGTTTGGGGACAATGCGACGTAATTTATACCTGCTTTATCGTCATCAGTTTTTATTATTTGTTGAAGGGAAAGGGCATACCCTCTATGGTGTTTTTCGGTTTGGCGTTTTCCTTTAAGCTGCAAGCCATTTTCTTTTTGCCCGTAATCGTCGTTGCGGTATGGAAAAAGAAAATAGAGTGGCAAACCCCCGCCTTTGCTATTATTCCTTACTTTTTAATGGGTCTGCCTGCGCTTATGATGGGCGTTTCCGTTATTCACGCTTACGGCATTTATTTCGTACAAATGGGAGAGTATGCCGATTTAACCTTAAACGCACCCAACCTGTATACTTGGATTGCAGAGCTTTCCGAGGCAAATACCGCAGACCTTGCAAGGGGCATGACCTTTGGGGCAATCGGTATGACGGGGATTGCGCTTCTTCCTTTACTGCAAAGCAAATACCGCGCAGATTGCGACGATTTGTGGATTGCCATGGCGGCGTTTTTTGCGGCGTTTATTCCCTTTGTTTTGCCGCACATGCACGAGCGTTATTTCTATATGGCAGATATTTTCGCACTCATTTTTGTACTGCGCAACCCCAAAAAGTGGTACGTTGGCGCGGCGTGCATTCTTCCTTCTTTGTTTGTGGTAATGAAGTATTTGTATTTCACCCATCAGGAAATTATCAAGCTTGCCATCGTTGCCGTAGTAATGCTTGGCGGCGTTTGTATGTTGGGCGCAGAGCTTTTTAAAGCGGTGCAAAGTAATTTGTTGCCGCAAGAGGGCGAAGAGCCTACGCAAGTCCGCTAAACGGCTAATTGTAAATCAAATAAAGCATAACGCGCCCGCAAGGTTTACCTTGCGGGCGCGTTTTATAATGGCAATACGTTTGCTTGGGAAAAGGCGGTTAAAAGCCTTTGTTTGGGGCAGAGCGGTTAAAAGCGGCGTGCTGTTAAGAAAGCAGCGTCCCCTCCGTTCCTTCTACCACGCGGAAAATTTGCACGTCCTTTCCCGTTAGGGCGGAAAGGTAAACGTAATACGTTTGCCCGTTTGCCGTACCTGCAAATTCGTAGCAAAGCTCTTCCTTTCCAAAGCCGAGCGGCACGAGGCATATGCGGGAAGAGTTTACCGTTAGGTTGGAAGAAAGTAGGCTTTCCGCCTCTTTTTCGCTAAGCTTTGGTGTGGGGAGGGAACGCGTTTTATGGTTGAGAAGGTAAGAAAACGCCTCCATACCCATCACCCGTCCGTCCGTTTTGCAAACCTTTACTTTAATTAGATCGGGGTATAAAACAACTCCGTTTTCTTCGGCGGCAAAGTTTACCGTGCATTCGTTTTGGAAGGAATCCGTCCAAACGGGGGTAACGTCGCCGTAGCCGAGAGCAGAAAGAAATGCGGCGGCCTTTTCTATACACACCTCGTCGCTAAAAGCAATTTCGCCTTCGCCACAGTCGCTGTCAAAGAGTACCACTTTGCCGCCCATTTTAGAAATTTGCGCGTAAAAGTCGCCACCGTTATTGTCCTTTGCGGTAAAGGAGTAGGCGGTAATCGGCCCTTCCGAGCCTTCGCCCAAAAAGGCAACGTCCCTTAAGCCGTATTCGCTAAACGCCGAAGTTAAAGCCGATTCTGCGGCAACGCGGTCTAATTCTTTTCCAAAAGAGGGCGCGGAATGGGGATGGCTCGTTCCCTCCGAAAAAGGTCCGTCGAAAATAAGCTTGGGGAGAGAATCGACGGGATTTCCCATCTGCTCAAAGCCGTTTACAAGCGGACCACCTTCCTTTATAAGAGAGGAAAAGCGGAACTTTTTATTGCCCGTTTGTTTTTGCGCCTCGTACAGGGTTTTTTGCAGGTCGCGCACCTTTTCGGCAAGCAGGGTTGCCGTTTCTCTCTGCTTTTGGGTAAGCGGCTTATCTGCGGCGGTTTTTTCCAAATATTTTGCAAAGCTGCCGATGCGGTTGATAAGCGCCGCAACGCCGTAGCGTGCGTTTTCGGGCAGGGGAAGCTCGGAAATGCTGTTTTCCGCCCGTTCTGCACCAACGATAATGCGCACGGCAAGGCTACGCTCCATATCGGGGGAAGTGGTAACGGAAAGCTTGGATAGGTCGGAATTAATTTCGTCAACCGAGCCGATTAAATCGGTAAAGGCGCGTGCGTAAAATCCTTCTAGCGAGCGGATTTGCCCCTCTGCCGAAGAGCGGTATACCGTCAGGGCAGAAGCCAGCGCAAGCGTGGTTACGCCCAGCGCAATTACTGCGGCGGTAAGGCCGCGCGTTTTCAGATACCGCCCCTCGTGCGGGTCGCGCTCTCTGCGGCGTTTGGGCCCTTCTTGATGCTTGCGCTCGGTTGCGTTTTTGCGGCGTGCCGCCTTTTCTGCAAGGGCTTTTTTCTTTTCTTCCTTGCGCAGGCGTTTTTGTTCGGCACGGAGCTGCGCTTTTTCCTTGCGCTCGGCAATGCGCTCTGCTTTCAGCCGCGCTTTTTCTTGCTTGGCTTTTTCCTTTTCGGCACGGGCAAGGGCGCGGTCCTTTTTCAGCATTGCCTTCTTTTTTCTCAGTTGCGCGCGCTCTTTTTTAAGGGCGGCCTTTTTTGCGCTTTTTTCCGCCTTTATCGCCGCTTTTTCTCGCGCCATTTTGGCTTTGCGCGCCTTTTTAGCGGCAATTTTTTCTTTGCGTTTTTCTTCCTTTAACGCTCTTTTTTCGGCACGGCGGGCGGCGCGCTCTCTTTTTTGCGCCTTATCTGCCTGCGTTTTTTTGCGTTCGGCGGCCATCTCCGCTTGCTTTTTTTGCCTTTCCGCTTGCGCCTGCTCCGCTTTTAAGCGGTTGGCTGCGGTTTTTGTTTCGTCAGTTTTTTTCTTGGCGGAAACGGTTTTCGCTTTCGCTTGCTCTACTTGTTTTACTGCGCTTACAGCGGCGGCGTTTTCCTGCTTGGCGGCAGAAACGCGCTCTTCTTGCTTGCCCTTTGCGTTTGCAGAGGCATTGCCCTGCGCTTTTGTAGGTTTACGGTTGTTGTTTTGTTGCATACGGTTGCCTCCTTATTTACAGAATACGTGGTTGCCGATGGTAATTACCGTCGGACGGGAATAAATCCATTTGCTCGTTGCAATGCGCGGATTATAGTAATACAGACAGCCGTAGGTGGGATCCCAACCGTTAATGGCGTCCTGCGCGGCGCGTTGGCTGGTGGCATCGGGCGTAAGGTTAATTTGCCCGTCTGCAACGGCGGTAAAGGCAAGGGGTTGGTATACCACGCCCGAAATGGTGTTGGGAAAGGCAGAAGAGCGCACGCGGTTTAGCACGACTGCGCCAACTGCAACCTTGCCGGTATACGATTCGCCCCGTGCTTCCGCATAAATAACGCGCGCAAGCAGGTACACGTCTGCCGATTTATACGGCCCGCCCGTAGATCCGCCCGTGTTCGAGCCGGAAGAGCCCGTAGGCATGCCAAGGGCCTTTAAGGTAGCGTTTCCCACCACACCGTCTGCGGTAAGACCGTTCTTTTTTTGAAAGGAAATAACGGCGGTTTTGGTTTGTGCGCCGAACACGCCGTCTACCGAGCCCTTATAATAGCCCCAGTTTTTTAATTTTTGTTGAATGGTTTTTACGGTTGAACCCGAACTGCCCACGCGGTAAACGGCCACGGAAAGGGCAAGGGGCTGTGCTTCTTTGCGATAAGCGGCAACGGAACCCCCCGTGACGAGCAGCGCAAAAAAGGCAACGAGAGCAACCACTCTGTGTTGTTTTTTCATAAATTCCTCCTATATTTAAGGGGGAAGGGAATTCCCGCCTTAGCCCAAAAGGCCTTTTATCCAGTCCCAAAGCGCGCTGCGGTAGGTAAAATCCTCTTTTTCTGCGGCGCTTGGCAAAAAGCAAAGGGGCGGATAGGCTACACACCACCAGTTATCGCCCTTTCCCTTGCCAAGGGTTACGATAAGCGCGTCGTAAACGCCCTCCGGTAGGCACGCTCCGTCGTATACGCGTGTGGGAAAGGCCTCCTTTTTCAGCGCGCTTTTTGCGCGGTAGGCAAAGCCGTTTTCCTGTAATACGCGGCTGGCAATTTCGTCTATTCCGCCCAGGCGCGCGGCAAGAATGGCAGTTGCCTCCTGTTTCGTGCTTGCCACGGAAAGCAGGGGAGAAAGGTACGCCGTAAGCGCGTTTTTCACGGCGTATTTTACCGCTTGTGCCTCGGGCGTGTTGTCGTTTGCCCGTACGTGTATGCGCAAATATGCCTCGGGCGCAAGGGCAGGGCAAGATCCCTTTGGTTCTCCCTTGGGTGCGGGTAGCGCGGTGCAGGCGGTAAGCGCCAGCGAAAACACGGCTAGTATTCCTGCCGCAAAATAAACGGAAAAGCGTTTCATAACAATCTAATCTCCTACTCCCACGCGCGCAAGCTGCGGCGTGCATAAAATTCGCCTTTTGGTTTACTAGTATTGTTCCCCACACGGTCGCAATTTATGCGATACGTAGGCAAGAAAAAGGGTAAAAAATGAAAAATCGCCCCGATTTTTATCGAAGCGTGCCGAAAGGACGAGGATATATTTTATTACAAAGCAGTTTCATTTTCCGCATAAAAAAGCCCGAAAGTAAATCGCTTTCGGGCTAGAATAGGTATTACAAAAATTTTTTATAGCCGCTGCCGTATTTCACGCATCTGGAAACGCGCGAAAGGGTTGCGGAGGAAATATCCGTTTTCGAAATAATTTGTTCGTAGGTTTCGCCTTCTAATAGGAGCTTAGCCGCCGTAATGCGCTGCGCCATTGCGCCCAGCTCGTTAATCGTGCAAAGGTCGTTAAAAAACTCTTCGCACTCCTCGGGGGTTTTTAGGGCGGCAATCGTTTCAAACAGCTGTTTGTAGCAAGGGTTTTCCGTCATATCACGCCCCCTCCTTGTTGGCAACGCTGGATAAAAACTGCACGAGCTTTTCCGATTTAGGACTATCGAACACCTCTTTGGGGTCGCCCTCTTCTTCTACAACGCCGTCGTACAAAAATACCACCTTGTCCGAAACGTTTTTGGCAAAGCCCATTTCGTGCGTTACGATAATCATCGTTCTGCCGTCGCCCTTTAGCGAGCGAATTACCTTAAGCACCTCGCCCGTCAGCTCGGGGTCGAGTGCAGAGGTGGGCTCGTCAAAGCACAAAACCTTGGGTTGCAAGGCAAGCGCACGCGCAATTGCAACTCTTTGGCATTGTCCGCCCGAAAGCTCGCAGGGGAAGGCCGCCGCTTTATCGGTTAAGCCGATTTTTTCAAGTAGGGAAACGGCGTCGCTTTCAATTTCTTGCTTGCGTTTTGCCTGGTAGTCTGCAAGGGCTTGTTTTATCTGTTTGCGCGGCGTTTTTTGCGCCTTTAACTGCTTTTTCATGCCCTTTAACTGATCTTCAAGTAGAAGGGTGGGCGCAAGCGTAATGTTGCGTTTTACGTCGTATTGCGGAAACAGGTTAAAGCTTTGGAAAACTAGCCCAAAGTTCAAACGCTTATCGCGCAGGGTTTTTTCGGTATCTTGCGCCGAAGTTTGTGCATCAAACAGCGTTTCGCCGCCTAACGTCATCACGCCGCTATCGGGCGTTTCCAAAAAGTTAATGGAGCGCAGAAGCGTGCTTTTTCCGCTGCCGGAAGGGCCGATGATAGAAACGACCTCTCCCTTT
>JAFOHH010000175.1 GCA_017421905.1 Clostridia bacterium | reverse complement strand
TTTTTTCGGCAAGCTCCTTTTGAATTTCCTGCAAATGCTCTTTAGATAGGGTATCCGATTCCTTTTTTAAGGCTGCCTCTTCTATTTGCAGTTGCATAATTTTGCGCGCAATGTCGTCCATTTCCGCAGGCATACTGTCCATTTCGGTACGGATGAGCGCGCACGCTTCGTCTACCAGGTCGATGGCTTTATCGGGTAAAAAGCGGTCGGTAATATAGCGGTTAGACAGCGTTGCGGCGGCAATTAAAGCGGCGTCTTGAATTTTTACGCCGTGGAAAACCTCGTACCGCTCCTTGAGGCCGCGCAAAATGGAAACGGTGTCCTCCACCGTGGGTTCTGTTACCAAAACGGGTTGAAAGCGGCGTTCCAGCGCAGGGTCTTTTTCGATATACTTACGATATTCGTCTAACGTGGTTGCGCCAACGCAGTGTAATTCGCCGCGCGCCAGCATGGGCTTTAACAGATTGCCGGCATCCATTGCACCGTCCGTTTTACCCGCGCCGACGATGGTGTGCAATTCGTCGATAAAGAGGATAATTTTACCCTCGCTTTTTTTCACCTCGGCAAGCACGGCCTTTAAGCGTTCTTCAAACTCGCCGCGGAATTTTGCGCCTGCAACGAGTGCGCCGAGATCGAGCGAAAACAGCTTTCTGTCCTTTAACGAGGCGGGTACGTCGCCGCGCATAATGCGGATGGCAAGCCCTTCGGCAATCGCCGTTTTACCAACGCCTGCCTCCCCTATTAAAACGGGGTTGTTTTTGGTTTTGCGCGATAAAATGCGGATGACGTTGCGGATTTCTTCGTCCCGTCCGATAACGGGATCGATTTTATGGTTTTTGGCAAGCTCTACGAGGTCCTGTCCGTATTTGCGCAATA
Organism: Clostridia bacterium; assembly: GCA_017421905.1. Taxonomy (GTDB): domain Bacteria; phylum Bacillota; class Clostridia; order Christensenellales; family Borkfalkiaceae; genus SIG402. The sequence continues at coordinate 2,272 of JAFOHH010000175.1, read as the reverse complement.
CGTCGTAGGTATCTTCGGGATTATCGCCCGTAACACGCGCACCGCCGCGCACCTCGGCAAGAACCTTTAAAAAGTCCTGCTCGGTTACGCCAAAGCGGGTAAATACCCCTTTCGTTTTACCGTCGCCACTTGCAAGCAAGGCGAGGAAAAAATGCTCTACCGAAACGTATTCGTCCTTCATTCCTTCGGCGCGCTTTTCCGCACCGCTTAGCACTTCGGAAAGGGACGCACTTACGTAAGCTTGCGAGCCGCCCGTTACCCGAGGCAGCTTTTCTATTTCCGTTTGAAAAGCCGCTGTAATACCCTTTTCATCCTTCCCCATGCGGGAAAGAATTTGGGGAATAAGCCCGCCGTTTTGTGCGGTGAGCGCGTACGCAAGGTGAAGGGGCAACAGCTCGCTATTGCCGTATTCTTGCGCCTGATTTTGCGCTGCTTGCAAAGCAGAAAGGCTCTTTTCCGTTAATTTTTGCATATTCATAAATAAAGCCTCCTATTAAAGTGTAATGGGATTTTGATAAGCTTTTACCACTGCCGTTTCGGGATTTTTGCCCAAGGAAAGGGCATCGAAATACACCGAAAGCAGGGCGTTAAAGCGATTGATAAAAGAAATAATTGCGCCGCCTGCAACGTCTTCTTCTCTTTTGCCTGCGGGGACGTTTGGCATGGGAATGATGCGTACGTATCTGCCTACTTCTACCGTGGAGCGCACGGGAAGAAGGGTGCGATCTAACCGATCGAACAGGTTAAAAAAGGTGGTAACGTGCGCAATGAGCGCGGCGTTTTGCGTGCGGAGGGATACGCGCACCTCGCCAACGTCTTCTCCCCCGTCGTAAAGGGCTACCCCGTAGCGCACGGTGGGATTGTAGCGATAGTTGATTGCGGCGGCAAAATCCATTGCGGTATTTGCCCTGCCAAGTAGGCGCAGCTCGGTGGCGCGCATATGCTCCTCCATTTGCGAAAAGATGTCCTCCATGCGCTTTTTGGGCGTTACGTAAGAGAGGCTTTCTGCCAAAATTTCGTTAATGAGCGTGCTGCGGCTTACCCCTTTGCGGTATGCCTCCTTATCGCACGCGGCAACGACCTCGTCGCTTAAAACCAAACTGTAAACGCTTTTCATATCATATTTCCTCCGTTTATGCTTTTATTATACCACCTTTTTTAAATTTGTCAACACTTTTATATAATTTTATTTGCAAATTATATATATTTTATTAAAAATTTTGGGTTGAATTGCATTCATCGCGCTAAAAACGGCTTTAAGTTTCCGAAAAACGCATATTTTTTTTCAGTCCCTTTCTTTGCAATTGATACTTTCTATAAGAAAATATTATTACATAATTTCCTTTAATCTTTTTCATTTTTATTGACAAAACGCACGCGCGACATTATAATAAGAGAATAAACGCGCGATTTGAGAAATTATTTTACCTTTTGGCTTATATTTCTATAAAAAGTGCGGAAAACAAAAAAAATTAGTGCTAAAAAGCACAAAAGGAGAGTTAACATTATGGCATTTATTTCTTGGCAAAAAATTTTACTTGCCATCCTCAGCATGTTGGCTGCTCTTACACTTTCTTTCACGGCAACGGGCTGTAATGGCGGTAAACCTACCCCCTCTACCACCCCCTCGGTTGAACAAAGTGTAAATGCGTCCACCCCCTCGGTTGAACCTTCTACTGAAGTATCGGTTGAACCTTCCGTAGAACCCACGGAAGAACCTTCCGTAGAGCCCTCTATCGAACCCACGGTTGAACCCTCGGTAGAAAAAACGCCCGGCGAAAGCTTTACCGCTTTAACCAACGAATTGGTTGCATCGGTACTTGCAAGCGGCAATGGATTTTCCATTTCCTATCCCATGCTCAGCGCTGAAGAAGCAGAAGACAACACCATCTACCGTGCACAACCCCAAAACGAAAACGGTGAATTTTACGACGTAGTTTGCAACTGCGAATCTTGCGGCGGATCTTACTACGGAGAATTCCCCTACAGCACGACCTATTTTTCTGACACCACCTGCACGATTAAGTTTGGCTTTGTAAACGGCGAATTGGTAATTGCGGTAACCACCGATATGTACGAAATTACCGATACCTTCTACTATCCCGAAGGAAGCTTTACTTTAACGTACGAAGAAGATGAAACCAAAGAATGGTGGGAATACGATCCGCACGTACTTACGATTGACGAATCCTTAGTAGGCAGAAACGTTGCGGCTACTACCACTTATGCTGGATCTTCGATGTACTTTACGACTACCGGCGTTTATATGGAA
>JAFOHH010000021.1 GCA_017421905.1 Clostridia bacterium | reverse complement strand
GTATGCAATGACGGCGGAAAGGCAGGCGTATAGCTCGTAGCAGCCGCGGTTACCGCAATCGCACGTGGGGCCGTTGATATCTACCGTAGTATGGCCGAGCTCCGAGCCCAAGCCGTTGGTGCCGCGGTAAAGCTTGCCGCGGACGACGATACCCGTGCCGATGCCCGTATCGGTTACGATTTCCACAAAGCTATCTAAGCCCTTGCCGATGCCGTAAAAATATTCGGAAACGGCAAGCGCGCCCGATTCGTTTTCCAAATGGCAAGGCACGCCGTAGGTTTGCGAAAAATAAGCGGCGGCGGCAAAATTATGCCAGTTTTTCCAATGCGGCGGGGTTAAAATTGTGCCGCTTTGCGTATCGATAGGGCCGGGCGCAACAACGCCGATACCTACGGGGATACGCGAATCTTGCAACATTTCTACGATATAGGGATGAAGCCTAGTAAGAACGCTTTCGCGCTCGTCCGTTTCCGAAAGCGGAAAGGTAACGTTTTGGGTGATTTCCCCGTTTAAGTTTACCTTGCCTACCGAAACGCAGTCTCTTCTTAACGCGATACCGATGGCGTAATAGCGTTCGGTTGCAAAGCGGAGAACCGTGCCCGATCTGCCAACCTTGCCCTTTACCGTTTCCCCTTCTGCAAGCACGCCCTCGCTAATAAGCTGGTCTACGATAATGCTGACCGCCGCACGGGAAAGGCCGCTACCTCTTGCTACGTCTGCACGGGTGCGCTCTCCGCCGCGGATAATAGAAAAAAGAATAGAGCGGTTTTTTTCCTTCATACTCAGCGAATTGATTCTTTTGGGATTCATAAACGTTCTCCTTTTTCTTGGGTGAGCGTGGAAACGATTGCCTCTCTTACAGCAACAAGTTCGGGCATAGAAAGGGTACGCTCCGACTTGGGGAGAGATAATTCCGTTTGATATAATACGGTGGCAGGATTACCGCCGATAACGACGATTTCGTCTGCGGCAAGCAACGCCTCGTCTACCCCGTGGGTAACGTATACCACCGTTTTAGGGGTAAGGCTTTGCAGTTTTAACAAAACACCGAGCAAGCGGTGGGTTAAGGCGAGATCGAGCGAGTGGAAGGGTTCGTCTAGCAAAAGCAAATCGGAGGGATATAAAAAGGCGCGCGCAAGCGAAACTCTTTGGCGTTGACCGCCCGAAAGTCGGTCGGGATAGCGGTCTGCCTCCCCTTCTATTTCTAAATAAGAAAGAATGCGGTTTATTTGTTCGTCCGCTTTTTTTCCGCCGGCTATAAGGCGCAAATTTTGGCGCACGGTTAAGGCGGGAACGAGGCGGTCTTCTTGAAAAACGACCGATACGCCCGTGCCTTTACCGGTTATTTCCCCTGTAAAATCGGTCATGCCCGAAAGGATGCGAAGAAGGGTGGTTTTGCCCGATCCCGACGCACCTAATACGCAGGTGATTTTATTTTTTGGGGCGGAAAAGGTAAAGTTGCGGAAAATTTCCTTTTCGCCGTAGCGTTTGGATACGGTTAAATTAAGATGCGACACGTTTCCACCTCAAGCACAAGTAGCGTAAACCGAATACGGCAAGCTCTAACACCAAACTGACGGCGATTGCCGCCGCCGTGTAGGCAAAAAGCGATGCGGTATCCAGCTGGACTTGCGAATTTTTCATTAAATTACCGATAGAATTTGCGGTGGAGGCCATGACCTCTGCCGCAATAAGAACCTTTAAATTGAGCCCGATTGCGCTTTGCAGCTGATGAAAAGCGGGCTCTGCCGCTTGCGGTAAAATGATGTGCGTTACACGCTTTATTTTGGGAATGCGATATACTCTTGCCATTTCCAAAAGGCGCACGTCTACCCCGGTAATTGCCGCATAAAAGCCCGAATAAAGGGCGGGAAAGGTAATGATGCCTGCCACGACGGAGGGGGTGGTATCGGGCATTAACCAAATGAGGCACAAAATGATAATGGACATTGTAGGAACGGCGCGCAATACCGCAATGAAAGGGCTTACGAGGCGGTATACGGGCGAAAATAGCGCCGAAAGGCAGGCAAAAAAGCCTGCAAAAAGGGTGCAAAGGAAAAAGCAAACCAAGGAGCGCCATACCGTGGAAAAAAGCGCACGGTAAAAGGCCCCCTCTCTCGCAACTTCGAAAAAGCGGCGAAAGGCGGCGGCAGGCGTGGGCAAAACCAGTTCTACCCCAACGGCGTTTGCCGCAATTGCCCATACGCATATAGCAATGGCAACGGCTACCGTGGGATAGAGCAGGCTAACGATTATTTTTTTGCCTTGTTTCATTACTTGGTTTCCTTTAAGGTGAATGTTTTTTTGAATTTGTTTTATAAAGGGCTTTGTTCTAAAAAAACGATTCGATAGATAGAAAAGAGGGCTTGTTAAAAATTCCTTTCTTTATAAAAAACGGGCGTGAAAGAATTTTCCACGCCCGCATACGTTAAATGAAATTAGTTGCGATAAAATAAGTCTTCTGCGGGGAGCTTTCCGCCTACCGTAGCAGGCTTAAAGGTATAAAGCGCGTTGAAATATGCGTTGACGTCCGAACGGATTTCGCAAACGGGTACGGCGTTTAAGTTGCAGCGAGCGATGAGTTCTGCCGTAAAGGTGGTAGACTGCGCCGTGGTAGAGCCGAGGTTTTGCATTGCCGTTTGCGCTGCTGCGATATTTTGCGGCAACCAAGCGTTTGCCTCTTGCAGCTTTGCAAGGAAAGCCGTTACAAAAGCAGGATAGTTTTTAGCAAGCTCGCCCGAAATAACCACGGAGGCTTGCGGGAGGGCGTATTCGGCACCTTCTACCTTAAGGGTTGCCTTTTTCCATTCCTGTTGCAAATCGAGCGCGACGACCTTGCCCGTTGCTTTTGTTGCGTTCGTTGCGGCAGGCTCGCCGATAATGCCGTATTCGGCCTTGCCCGTTTTTAAAAGAGGAATAAGCGCAGGGCCGCCTTCTACGTACGAAATGACTACTTTATCCGCTACGGGCTCTACGCCTTTTTCGTAAGCGATGCCTGCGGCGTCTAAAACGTACTTAAACACGTAGTCGGGCGTGCCGCCTTCTCCAATGGAATAAACGACCTTGCCTTTCAGCTCGTTTAAGTCGGTAACGGGGGCGTTGCCCAGCATATAAAGCAATCCGTGTACGTTTACGGTAAGAATTTTTACGTCTGCGCCCTTATTAAAAATAGTTGCCGCAGCGTTGGTGGGCATAAGGGCGATATCGGCTTTTTTAGCCGCCATAGAAGAAGCGAGTGCCGTTTCTGCCGCAAGAGAATAGGTTGCGGTAACACCTTCCCCTAAAAAGCCCGTTTCGGTTAAAACGGTTGCGCCACCATCTTCCTTTTTGGTTGCGTTTTGGTAAAGATAGGAAAGAGAAAGGGCGGGTGCACCGTCCGGCATAATAATTTTAACGGAGGTGGGCATTGCGCCTTGCTCGGTAGAAGGAGTCGGGGTGTTGTTGCAGCCGACTGCCGTAAATAAGGTGATCAGCGATAAAATAAAAGAGAGTACGATAGCTGTTTTTTTCATGAGAGTTCTCCTTGATTTTTTAGTTTTTTACATTATACCAAGGAGTATACCATAAAAACGTTGTGTAGACAACATTTGAGGATTTTTACGGAAAAAAAATTCTTTTTTTATCGCTTTTTTAATTTGTTTACTAGGGGAATTTAAAATGCCTTTTTTAATATTGTACTCCAAGCGTTTGCATTTGTCAAAGGGTTTGTGATAAAATATAAAAAAGAAACGTTTTACAAACGAGAACAGCCGCGACGGGAAAATATTTCTTAGCGGCAAGGAGAGGAAACTATGAAAGCCATTGGCGGCGGTTGGGACGAAATACTGCAAGACGAATTCAATAGCCAAACGTATGCGGATTTGCGCGCGTTTTTGAAAAAAGAATATTCTACCCAAACGGTATACCCCGATATGTACGACGTATATAACGCAATGCGCTTCGTGCCGTTTGAAAAGGTTTCCGTAGTTATTTTGGGGCAAGACCCTTACCACGGAGAGGGGCAGGCGCACGGGCTTTCCTTTTCCGTGCAAAAAGGGGTTACTCCGCCGCCCTCGCTATGCAATATCTATAAAGAATTGAAAAGCGATTTAGGGGTGGAAAACCCTGCGGACTACGGCTGCTTGCAATACTGGGCAAAACAGGGCGTTTTGCTGCTTAACACCGTTTTAACCGTGCGCGCAGGGCAAGCGAACAGCCACCGCGGAAAGGGCTGGGAAAAGCTGACGGACGCTATTATCGGCAAGCTTTCTGCGAGAGAACAACCCGTGGCGTTTTTGCTGTGGGGAAACCCTGCACGCGCCAAGAAAGCTTTGATTGATTG
>JAFOHH010000174.1 GCA_017421905.1 Clostridia bacterium | reverse complement strand
TTTTGACGAGAAAAACGGACAGGATAGGAGTGCAGAAAATCATACCAAAGATGTTTTTCTTCTTTGGTCATATTCTTTCGTAACATTCTTGCGGTTGGAACGATGCCTTTATTATGTTTTCTCTGCATGACAATCCCTCCGTCCCGCTACGCGTGCCACCTCCCTTTACACAAGGGAGGCTTTTCACGTTTAGCGTTTCGATATTCGACAAAATGAATTTGGTCAAACAATTATATTCCGCAAATTGTGCGGGGATTTATTTTGCTTGCAGCTCGATGCGGATTTCAAACTCCGTGCCCGTTACGGCGAAATCGATTAAGTAAACGCTTTTTACAATTTGTCCATCGTCGGGATGAGTGATTAGAGGCTCTTCCGTTACGGTGGGTTTTCCCGCCCCACGGTAGGTTGCAACTACGTTTCCTACGGTAAGCTTGCCTTCTTCCACCACGGGTTTTTCGGTAACGACGTAGCGTTCGATATAATCGCCCACAGCAGGCGTTACGTTCTCTCCAAAGGTAATGGCGTTTTTAATGGTTACGCCGCCTTTATCGGGCGTAATTTGGCGGATAAGGCTGATAACGCGCTCGTCGTCGTAAGCGGAGGCGTAGTCGTAGGAAAGGGTCGTTCCGTCCCACACGGTGTTATTTGCACGGTATTTGCCGCCCGTTTTTTGGTAGTTTCCAAACAAAATGGGAACGCTATGGCTGCGCGAAGAGGTGTTAAAATACTGGTAACGCGTTTCCTCGCGGAAGTATTGACGGGTGTATTCTCCCCTGCCTACGTCGGCAAAGATCTGCTTGCTGTTTGTGGCAAAACAAAAGCTACCTACGTCGTTATGGTTATGCGCCTCCCAGTTTTTGCCAGCCTTGGCGGCAAAGCCAAAGGCTTTGGTGCGGTAAACCAGCCATTCGGCATCTTTACTGTAATCGATTAGCTCTTCTACCACTTGCTCGGTAGAAGGATCGAACCAAGCAAAAGCGCGTACTACCCATATCCATCTACCCAAAAAATCGGGAAGATTTACTTCGGACTGCGGATAAGGTAACACCGCATCGGGATACTTATGGGCAAGATAATGGCAAAAGCTGCGGAATACGTAGCCGTTCATTTTTCCGTCTGCAAAAGAAACGATGCTACTGCCCGAAAGGAACATTTTTTGCGCAAAGGTGGCAATGGTTTTTACCTTTTCCATTTTAAAGTAGTCTACTTCGCCATTGGTAAAATCGGATACGAGCTGTGCGTAAGAAGAGAAAAAGCTAAAACCGTAGTCCCAGTAAACGATTCCTTCTAAACAATAGCCGCTTTCTTGAAAGCTGCTTAAATAGTTGTTAATTGCCTCGTCGATACGCGGTTTTACTTCGGCAAAGCGTTCGGGCGCGAGATAGATAAAACATGCCGCAACGCTACCACCGCAAACGGCTGCCCAGTTGCTGCGATAGCCGATCCAAGCAAACTTACGGTTATAATCGGCAAAGGGATTAATAATGCGGCGTTCTACCTCCATTTTAATACGCGTTTTTACAAGAGGATCTAAACGATCGCCAAAAACGGCATAAATTTCGGCAAGAGTAAAACCCGTTTCGGCCGCAAACAGGTCGATATCGTCGGGAATATAGTCGATCATGTTGGGAATATGAGCGGGGAGTTCCCAGCTATATTCGTTACAGGTTGCAAAAATAAAATCTTGCATACGATCGAAGTACTTGCGTTCTTCGGGGTAAATTAGGGCAAGTACCGCACTAACGGAAAGGGCTGTGCGGCGCATAAAAAAGTATCTTTCCCCCTTTACTCTATCGCCGGAATGAAAAAAATCTGCTGCTACGGTATAAGGAATTTCCGCAATTTCGGCGGTTTCGCATTTTTCCCATTCGGAAAGTAAGGTATCAATCATAGGGCGGTAGGTTTCGTCCGTTCTTACCTTTTCCCAAAAAGCGGGATCTTTTATGGTGGTTAAAAACATGGTTCTCTCCTATTATGTAATACGTTTTTAATAAAATGCGCTTTTATAAAGTCTGGGCGGGTGAATTTTTACGTTATTTGTTTTCGGGCTCGATGCGGATTTCAAACTCCGTGCCTTCTACCGCAAAATCCACTAGGTATGCGATATCGCCGTCGGTCAAAAAGATATCGGCACGCGGCATTAATTTTTGCTCCGTAACGGTGGGGATTCCTGCCCCTTTGTAGGTGGCAACTACGCCGCCTGCGGTAATTTTACCATCTTCTATGGTGGGCTTCGTCATTAAAACGTAGCGCTCGGTATAATCGCCAAGGGTGGGAGTTATACCTTCTGCATAGGTGATTTGGTTGCGAATGGTTACGCCGCTTTTTTCCACCGTAACGGCGCGTTTTAAGGAGGTTACGCGCTCGTCGTCGTAAGCAGCAGCGTAGTCGAAGGAAAAGGTTTTTCCGTCCCAAACGGCATTTTCCGCGCGGTATTTACTGCCCGCCTTTTGGTAGTTTCCAAACAAAATGGGAACGCTGTGGCTGCAAGAGGAGGGATGGAAATAATCGTAGCGGTATTCATCGCGGAAGTACTGACGGGTATAAAGACCTGCGCCAACGTCGGCAAAAACCTGCTTGCCATCTACGGCAAAAATAAAGCTGCCTACGTCGTTATGGTTATGCGCTTCTCGGTTGCAGCCGCCCTTTGCAGCAAAGCCAAACGCGGGGTTGCGATATACAAGCCATTCGATATAGGGGCTGTAATCTAACAATTCATCTACCATCTTTTCGGTAGAAAGATCGTGCCAAACGAAAGAGCGAAAGCCCCAAGCCCATCTTCCCTGCTGGTCGCAAATAACGTTATCCGTTTGCGGATAAGGGAATACGACGTCCGGATACTTTTTGGCAAGATAATGGCAAAGACCGCGGGAAATAACGCCTTTCATTGAGTCATCGGAAAAGCTAACAACCGCTTGTCCCGAAAGGAACATTTTTTGCGGAAAGGTGGAAATTGCTTTAATTTTTTCGGAGGCAAACAAATCTTCTTTGCCGCCGGTAAAGTCGTATAGCATTTGCGCGTAGCTTACGTAAAAACCAAAGCCGTATTTCCAGTAACCAAGACCTTCGATACAATAACCGCAGTCCTTATAGCTGCGCAAAAAGCTGGCCATAGCCTCGTCGATGCGCGGTTTTACGTCGGCAAAGCGTTCGGGAGCAAGATACATAAAGCTTGCGGCAACACCGCTGGCGCAAACTGCCGCCCAGTTGCTATGATAATTGATCCACGGGAATTTTCGGTCGTAATTGGAAAAAGGATTGATGATGCGGCGTTCGACTTCCATTTTAATGCGGGTACGGATAAGCGGATCGAAACGTTCGCCAAAAACAACGTACATTTCAGAAAGCGCAAAGCCCGTTTCTGCGGCAAATAGGTCGATATCGTCGGGGATATAATCGGTTAGGTTGGGAATGTGCGCGGGCAGTTCCCAAGTATATTCGTTACAAATAGCAAAAATGATATCTTGCAAACGGTCGAAGTACTTGCGTTCTTCGGGATAAACGAGGGATAACATAGCGCAGGCATTTAAGGCGCGGCGGCGTTGGAAATAAATTTCTTCTCCTTTTTCACGGTCGCCCGAAACAAAAAAGTCTTGTGCCATGGTGTAGGGCATTTCGACAATCGGTGCAAGGCCGTCCTTTTCGAATACGCTTAATAACTCCTCAATTAAGGGGCGGTGCGCCTCGCTTTTTCTAATTCCCTCCCAAAAGGCAGGGTCTTTTACCGTTTCTAAAAACATAGTATTTCTCCTATTCATATCATCTATTTTTTATCAAGTGCGCTTTTATATAGCCTGTGCGGGCGGATTTTAGGTTATTTGTTTTCGGGCTCGATGCGAATTTCAAACTCCGTGCCTTGTACGGCAAAATCTACAAGGTATACGGGATAATCGCCTTCCGCAGGGTTGTGCGGTGTAAC
>JAFOHH010000173.1 GCA_017421905.1 Clostridia bacterium | reverse complement strand
TTTACTTCATTGCGTTTCTTTCTTTTGCCGTTTTGGCTGTTATTAGCTACCGACAAACACAAGAAACGCAATCTTTTTACCGCATATTTGCAATCCGTTTATGCTATGACGGAAAAGCGGAACCGTCCTGCGTTTCGTAAAAGCCCCTTTTCCCTTTTTTCGCAACCCACAAAAGCTACGCCTTTGCTAAAAGGCGCAACAGGAGTTTTATGAAAAAGTTTTTATCCTTATTAGGCGGCCTTTGCCTTGCCCTTTCTCTTTTCGCCTGTGGCGGAAAGCCCCCTACGCCAAGCGTTGCTCCTTCCGTAGAGCCGTCGTTGCAAGAAAGCATTGCGCCCTCGGTAGGGCAATCGTCAGAGCCCAGCGTAGAGGTTTCGGCTACCCCTTCTGCGGAAAATTTACTATCGCTTGTTACCTTTCCCAGCCGCACCGTGCGCTATAACGGCGCGCGCCAAGCCCTTGCCCTAAAAAACCTGCCCGAAGGCGCAGAAGTTACCTTTTCCGTAAACGAACAAACCACCGCGGCAGACAATTTAGACGTGTACGATTTAGCCCTTGGCGCGGCAAAGCCGGGCGTGTACGGCGTTACCGCCACCGTTACCTTGGGCGGCGCAGAGGTTACCCTTTCTGCCGTTCTTACCATCAATAAAGCCCGCCTTTCCGTTACGGCAGAGGATAAACGCATCGACCTTTACGCGCCCTTTCCGCAGTTTACCTATACCCTTTCCGGCCTTGTAGAAGGCGACGTTTTTGCGCCCGTAAGCGGCGAAGAGGACGCCCCGCAAGAGGAAACGGACAGCTCTCTTTTAAGCGAAGAAAGCCCTTCTTCTCTTGCTACCTTTACAGGCAAACTCGCTTTTACCTGTTCTGCCGAAAAATATTCGCCCGTTGGCGTGTACGACGTCCTTCCCTACGGCGTAGAATCGGACTGCTACGATATTTCCTTTAAAAAGGGACGTTTATTTATAGAGGATTACGATACCGACCTGACCCTTGGCGGCTTAAAGCAAAACGGCGAAAGTAAAATGACCTACAACGGTAAGGAAATTAACTGGCAGGGCGTAAACTACTTTGGCGTATGGCAAAACGTATTCAATTTTAAAACGGGCGAGCCAAACGAAGATCTCGTTCAAGCCTCCTTTTTAGGGCTGGAAGAGCTTGCAAGCTACAACGTAAAAGTTATCCGCTTTGCCGCAAGCTTCTTTTATGAAGATTGGTGGCAAAAGTGCTTTTTCCAAAGCGAAGAGCACAAGCTTTCTACCATTTATACCATGCACCGCATTTTTAACAAGGCGGCGGAGCTGAATATGCTACTCGTTCCCTCCGTGTTTTGGAACAACCGCATAATGAATTACTATAAAGAAGATTTCAACTACGCGTGGGGCAATCCCGAGTCGCAAACGTGGCAGTTCGTTATGGAATACCAAACGCTGCTGCTCGACCACTTTAACAGCCACCCCGCCCTCGGCTTTTGGGAGTTTGGCAACGAATGGTCGCTAAAGGTAGACGTAAACGGGCCGGAGGGCTATCAGTCCAACCTATTGCACGACGTTCGCCTTGCTTGGGCAAATTTAATTGCCTCTCGCAACCAAACCTACCGCCGCGTTATCGGCTCGGGCGACGGTGGCTTGCGCGGCTCGCAATACAATAAGTTTACTAACGGTTCTTGGACGGAGGACACCTTAGAGCAAAACGCCAAATACCTCGCTTATATTAACGAGGGGATTACCGCAACCAGCAACCACGTTTACGAGCGTCCGCCCCTTATCGATCTTACCGCCCTTCTTTGGGGAAACGCCACCTTGCAACAGCAAATGAAAACGGAATACGGCTTAACCGAGGAAACCTTTACTGCGGCACTCCGTAAAGATTACGCCGAAAATCCCGAAAAATACGCAGGCGCAGGCGGTCTGTTTGAAAAATACGGCACGTCGGGCGACTATTCCCTTTGGCTGGGCGGCATAACCACCCTTAAAGAGATGGTAGAGCATTATATTGCGGCATCGCGTGCGTTTGGCGCTACCTTTTACGTGGGCGAATTAGGACTTTCCTACACCTACGGGGAAACGGTGCTCCACCACGGAGAGCTGGCAAACGGTTACGGCTATTATGCAGACCTTTCCTACGACGATATCCGCAGCTTTTCTCGCACCTGGAACGAGCTGCAAACGCAAACGGGGCTTTCGCTTGCGCTGTACTGGAACTACGAATACGATGCCGTTATTTCCAACGTAAACGGCGTGGAAAACGGCCGTTGGGACGATAAAGGCTCGAGCACGGAATACAGCTTTTCCACAAACTGGGAAAAGGGGCGCATTTACCTTGCCGCCCTAAAAGAGCATAACGACGCTTGGGACGTCCAAAACGCCTAACGGTAGCACGTTTTTATAACAAAACGCCTTTTTAAGCAAGAATATCGATTGCGCTTACCGCCCTGCCGCCTTCTTTTGCGGCAGGGCTTTTCTTCCCCCAAAAAGCCGCCCGAGAGCCTTCCTCTCCTTACCCCTAGAAAAAACCGCGTTGCCTTTTCCTCTACGCTAGCTCCTTCCCCCATAGGAAAAACCGCATTGCCTTTCCCTTTACGCTATCCCCTTCTCCCATAGGAAAAACCGCCCTTAACCCCTTCCCCATAAAAATATGAAACTCCCCCTTGCCTTTTC
>JAFOHH010000172.1 GCA_017421905.1 Clostridia bacterium | reverse complement strand
TTGCCGACGGCGAAATGCCGTCGGCTTTTTGTTGCACTTTCGGAAACAATCGCCCCGTGCAAATACAACAACCGCCCCGTGTAAAGCGCAACAACCGCCCCGTGCAAAGTACAACAATCGCCCCGTGCAAAGTGCGGCAATTTCGCAAAATTCCCCCTGCGGAAAAACAAAAAAGTGCTTGCTTTTCGCGCGCACGCGTGATACAATAAAGAAAATTCGTGATACGATAAAGAAAATTTTGGTTAGGAGCTTTTTATGAACGATAAAATTCCCGCCTATTTATATCCCGAAGACGAGGCCTTTTTCACCCCCGAAACGCTGCCTTATTACTGCAACGTAAACGAGCAGTTTTTGCAGGGGGAAATCCGCGCGCTTGCCATAGAATTCCCCGGCCTTGGCGGCGGTAGCTGCATGGGCGGCGATATGGGGCTGGGCGTTTGGTGCACTCCGCTTGCCGAAACCTTGGGCAAAAAGGGCATTTTGCACGCCTACCTTTTCCCCGGGCCGTGGAGTTGGATGAACAAGGGCGCTATTCGCCTTGCAAACGCCGTAATTTGCGCGCTAAGAAAGAAATACAACCTTGCCGAAAACACGCCCTGGCTGGTTATGGGCGGTAGCATGGGCGGGCTTGGATCTTTAATGTTTTGCGCGCGTTCTTCCCTAACGCCAAGCGCCTGCATTGCCCTTTGCCCGTGTACCGACGTTTCCGACTGCTTTGCCGTTCATCCGGAGTTTCCCCGCACCATCGTCCGCGCGGTTTTAGATTGCGATATGCCGATAGCGCAGGCAATTCCTCGCCTTTCGCCCACAAATAGCCTTGACCGCTTGCCTAAAATCCCCTACCATATTATGAACGACTGCGCCGACGAGCTGTTCCCCGAAGGGCAGATAGACGACTTTGTAAGCGCCTTAACCGCGCGCGGGCACGACGTTTCGTACAGCAAGCTGATCGGCTGCCCCCACGGCGCAATTACGCCCGAGGAATGGCAAACCATTTACGCCTTTATTTTTAAACACCTTCTTGGCGAAGAAATTTAATTTTCCTTAAAAGATTAGCCGTTTTGCCTATTTTGCGTGCAAACGGCTTTTTGTTTGTCCTTTTTCGGGAAATTTTTCCAAAAAACGCTTGCAATATGACTGGGGATATGCTAAAATGGATAAGGGGGAGATTGCGGATATATACTAAATATAAACGCAACGGCCAAGTTTTATATAAAACAGGCCCGTTCCCTAAAAAAATAAAAAACTTCAAAAAGAGGTGCAAAATATGAAACAGTTAGATTTAACCCAGTACGGCATTACCGGCGCAACGGAAGTTGTTCATAACCCTTCTTACGAAGAGCTCTTCGTTGCAGAAACCGATCCTACCCTTACCGGCTACGAAAAAGGTCAAGAAACCGAGCTTGGCGCGGTAAACGTTATGACGGGTATTTATACCGGTCGTTCTCCCAAGGATAAATTTATCATTATGGACGAAAACTCCAAGAATACCGTTTGGTGGACTTCGGACGCGTTTAAAAACGATAACCACCCCTGCTCCGAAGAAACCTGGAAAACGGTAAAAGACCTTGCCGTTAGCGAGCTTTGCAACAAAAAATTATACGTTATGGACGTTTTCTGCGGCACGAACGCAGATAGCCGCATGGCAATCCGCTTTATTATGGAAGTAGCTTGGCAAGCGCATTTCGTAAAAAATATGTTTATTGCCCCCACCGCAGAAGAGCTTGAAAACTTTAAGCCCGACTTCGTTTGCTACAACGCATCGAAGGCAAAGGTAGAAAACTACAAAGAGCTCGGCCTTAACAGCGAAACGGCTGTCGTATTCAACATCACCTCTCGCGAACAAGTTATTTTAAACACCTGGTACGGCGGCGAAATGAAAAAGGGTATGTTCTCTATGATGAACTACTACCTGCCCTTAAACGGCATGGCTTCGATGCACTGCTCCGCTAATACCGATATGAACGGCGAAAACACCGCTCTCTTCTTCGGCCTTTCCGGTACGGGTAAAACCACCCTTTCTACCGATCCTAAGCGCCTTTTAATCGGCGACGACGAACACGGCTGGGACGACAACGGCGTATTCAACTTTGAAGGCGGCTGCTACGCAAAGGTTATTAACCTGGATAAGGAATCCGAACCCGACATTTATAAAGCTATTAAGAGAAACGCACTCCTTGAAAACGTCACGGTAGACGCAAACGGCGTTTGCAACTTTGCAGACGGCTCCGTTACCGAAAACACTCGCGTTTCCTACCCCATTGACCATATCGAAAAAATCGTTAGACCCGTATCGGCTGCTCCCGATGCTAAAAACGTTATCTTCCTTTCGGCAGACGCGTTTGGCGTACTCCCCCCCGTTTCCGTATTAACGCCCGAACAAGCGCAATACTACTTCCTCTCCGGCTTTACCTCTAAGCTCGCAGGAACGGAACGCGGCATTACCGAACCCACCCCCACCTTCTCCGCTTGCTTTGGTCAGGCGTTCCTCGAACTCCACCCCACCAAGTATGCAGAAGAACTGGTTAAGAAAATGGAAAAGAGCGGCGCTAAGGCATACCTCGTTAACACGGGCTGGAACGGCACGGGCAAACGTATTTCCATTAAAGATACCCGCGGCATTATCGATGCTATTTTAGACGGCTCTATCTTAAAGGCAAACACCAAAACCATTCCCTTCTTTAACTTAGAAGTTCCCACCGAACTCCCCGGCGTAGATACCAACATTTTAGACCCCCGCAACACCTATGCCGATGCTTCCGTTTGGGAAGAAAAGGCAAAAGACCTTGCAGGCAGATTTGTTAAGAACTTTGATAAGTACACGGGCAACGACGCAGGTAAAGCCCTCGTTAAAGCAGGTCCTCAGCTGTAAGCCCTTGCGGCAAAAACCGCTTTAAACTCAAAACCCCGCGGCGAAAACCGCTCCATAAAAAAGCAAAGCCACTACCAAAACGGTAGTGGCTTTTTGTTTGTTTTTCATCCGTTAAATATATTAATTATGTTTTTCTTCCTTTTTATGGCGTATTCGTAAGCAATTTTTGTTCCGCCTCTACCTTTTGCCCGAAAACCCTCCTTGCTCTGTTCGGCGTTCTTTTGCGGCGGCGCATACCGTTCGTTGTAATAGAAAACACAAAGCGTAGAATTGTCGACCATTTCATAATTGCGCGCCACGTAAGCGTTTTTTCCTGCCTTTTTTATTTTTGCAGGAAAATACGTTTCTTCGTAAAACTCGTGCAAATATTTTTCATAATCCTTGTTTATGTATGGATACGCCGCCCGAACGTATACTCTTTTCAGAAAAGGGAATTCTTCTTTTACTTCCGAAACCACTTTCCAAGCCAAGCGGTCAAATTCGCCTATTTCTCCAAACAAAAACGTCGTAACTCCTTGTTTTATAAGCGCAATTACCGCTTCTTTTAATAAAAGTATCGTCTTTTCCTTATTTTCAACAACTCTGTGTCCGATAAAACAACCTTGCATATTTTACCCGCAATTTCGTGGAATTCCGCAAATAAGTATAGCAAATTTATAAAGAACTGTCAATATCGTGGAATTCCACGAGATAATATTTTTAATCGTTTTTATAATGTTTTCGTGGAATACCTACAAGGAATTCCACGAAAGGTGTATTTTATGAATATAAATGACGCAATTATTAAACGAATTGAAGAAATTTGCAAAGAGAAAAATTTAAACGTATGCGGTGCCAC
>JAFOHH010000171.1 GCA_017421905.1 Clostridia bacterium | reverse complement strand
GCAGAGTGGAATCTTCGGCAGGAGCGGTGCAGTTGCTGGGGCATTTATATTTTTGCAACAGCAAATATACGCCGAGCGCGGCAAACGAAAGTACCGAGCCCGAAAGCCCTGCAAAGAACATAACCTGCGCGTTGGTTGCCGGGTTGGGGATAACCGCTTGCACCTTTAAGAGCACACAAAAACATCCGTTTGCAAGTAGCGAGCCGAGCCCAAGCAGAAAAAATGCAAGAGAGGGCTTTTCCTTTTGGGTAGATTCCCCCTTGGGGGCTACGGGGATTTGTAATAAAACGGCGCTGAGCGCAAACGCGAGCCCAAACCACTTAAAAATTTCCTCTATGCCGCGACCTTCCCCCAAAAAAGCTACGCCGTAAATAAAGGGGAGCAGGAGCGAGCCGAGGTTTAAAAACACACCGCACAGCCCTACGCTACCGAGAGTAAGCGCTTTGCCGTACATAGGGATATTAACCGCGTAAAGCAAGCCCATAACAACGGAAAGCAAAAGGGCGGTAAGGTTGCTTGTTAAAGAAAATTTTGCAACGCAAATGGAAACGAGCGCGATCGTTCCCGTCATAATTGCGGTGAAAAGATACGCGCTCACAGCACCCATTCCGTTCTTTTTTTGATAAAATTTTAATGCGATTGCCGAAGAGCCGGAAAGCGCAACGTTAAGGGCGAGTAAAAACCATTCCATACAGAAAATCCATTATTTTACGAGCATGGTTTTAATGTTGTTGCCCGCTTTTGCATCTTCAAACGCTTGGTTAATTTCTTCTACCTTATAGGGATTGCCCAGCTTTAAGACGGTTTCGTGCAATTCGGGATGATCTTGCAAGAATTTGAGGTAATTTTTTACGTCGAACATCGAATACTGCGAAGATCCGATAATGTGAATTGCCTTAAAGGTGATGAGCTGGGGTTGAATTTCGATGCCGCCGGAGTTGGAGTATTGTCCGGGAACAAGGTATACGCCGCGGTTGCGGAGAATATCGATGCCTTGGGGAACTGCCTTGGGAGAACCGGATGCCTCGAAGCAGAGGTCTACGCCGAGGCCGCCGTTTTCCTGTTGCAGGCGTTTGGTAACGGCTTCTGCACCCATTTTAGTAAGGTTAAATACTTCTTTTGCGCCGAGGTTTACAGCGAGCTCTTCTCTCGGAGAGTTGTCCCCTGCGGTGATAGCGTAAACGGTTTCTACACCGATTGCGTGTAAATACATAACCGCATAGCAGCCTACCGGGCCCAAGCCTTGTACAACGGCTACCTTGGTTTTAGCAACGTCTACCCCAGCGAGAGCGGCGAGGTGGAATGCGTGCATAGCGGTAGGTCCGGGGCAAGCAAAGGTCGTTACCATGGTGGGGTTGAGATCCTCGGGAATTTTTACGAGGTTGGTAAGCGGCGTGTAGTTTACTTCGGAATAACCGCCGTAAAGGTAGGGGGCTACTTCGATGCTACCGCCGTTGGTAACCTTCATATTAACGCAGTTTGCATCGTCGCCTGCTTTGCAAAGAATGCATTCTCCGCAAGGAACGGCGATATCTGCAATGACGTTGTCGCCCTTTTTAAGGCCGAATTTTGCGCCTTCTGCCTCGTCCATATCGGTAATTTTACCTACGAATTCGTGGCCGATAATGGAGGGATAGCCCACGGCGAGCTTACCCTTGTGCATATGCACGTCCGTACCGCAAATACCGCTGGCGATCAGCTCCATTTGCGCGTAACCTGCGGGAGGAGGCGTAATTTCGAACTCTCTCACGTCGAAGGGGGTTTCGGGACCCATAAATACTGCTGCTTTTGCTTTCATAACGTTATATCTCCTTATCTTGTTTGTTTTATTGTGGCACGCTCTTTGCGCGCCGACGGCTTTGGGAAGGGTTGTCCTTGCCGCAAAGCGTTTATTTTTGTAATTTTACGGTAAAGCCGCGCGCCTTGTAATATTCTGCATTGCGGGAAAGTAAGGCTTTTGGGGTGCGGCGTTTGCCCTTCATTTCGTACGGCATACCAAGTGCATCGTACTTGGAAACGCCCATTTTATGGTAAGGCAAGATGTCAATTTCTTCTATCCCTGCCCTTTCGCATAGGTCGGCTATTTTTTTACGGGAGCGCGCGTCGGTATTAACCCCTTCGATCATGGGGATACGGATAACGACGTTTGCGCCCGCCGCCCGCAGCTTGATAAGATTTTCCGATACTAAACGATAACTTCCGCCCGTATAGCGCAAATAGGCTTTTTCGGTTGCGGCTTTTATATCGTAGTAAAAAAGATCGGTATAAGGCAAAACCTTTTCAAAGGTGGAAAAGCTTACCGCCCCCGCCGTATCGACGAGGGTGTGGTAGCCTGCCTCCTTACAAAGTTTAAGAAGCTCGGTTGCGGCGTTGGGTTGTAAAAGCGGCTCTCCCCCCGAAAGGGTAACGCCGCCGCCCGATTCCGTATAAAAATCGGCGTCCTTTTTTACGAGGGCAAACACCTCTTGCACGGTGGTTTCCGTGCCGCTGCATTCTTCCTTTCCCGTAGAAAAGCGCAACACCTGCGGCTGAAAGGATTGCGTTTCCGGATTATGACACCATTTGCAGGTTAAATTGCAGCCTGCAAAAAATACGGTGGTGCGGATTCCCGGTCCGTCTGCCGTGGAAAAGCGTTGCACGCGGGAAAGAATTAGTTTCATAAATTAAAAACCTTCCTTTTCGTCGTCGTGCTCGGTACGTTTTAAAATGTCGAGCTGAACGGAACGGTCTAAATGGATATAATAGGCGGAGAATCCCGATACGCGAACAACGAGGTTTTGATAGTTTTCGGGATGCTTCATAGCGTCTTTTAACACGTCGCGAGAAACGGAGTTGATTTGCATTTCCTGTCCGCCCTTTTTAAAGTAAACCTTTAACAGGTCGCATACCTTTTTGCGGCATTCGTCGTCGTTAAGCATGCGCGGCGTAAACTTTTGGTTTAATACCGTACCGCAGGAAACGAGCTTGTAGTTGGGCTTGGAGGTGGAGTTGATAACGGCGGTAATGCCTTCGTGATCCATACCGTGCATGGGAGATGCGGCGTCGGAAACGGGTTCTTTTGCGTTTCTGCCGTCGGGAGTAGCCCCGATTTCCGCCCCCGCGGAGATGTTTTGAATGTTGGAGGCGATTGCCGAATAGAACGCGCCGCCATCTCTCGTTTTGTAAGGCTTATAGATGCGATCCATTTCTTCTACAAACCAAACGGCGTATTTATCGACGAAATCGTCGTCGTTGCCGTATTTGGGAGCGGCGAGCATATCCTTTTGCATTTCTTCGTAGCCTTTGAAATCGGCTGCGAGCGCATCGCGCACTTGCGAAAGCGTATATTTCTTTTCATTAAATACGAGTTTTTCGATTGCGGCGAGCGAATCGGCTACGGTTGCGATGCCGATACAGCCCGCTCCGTGAACGGAGGGATAAATTGCGCCGCCGTCGCGCACGTCCTTACCTCTTGCGATACAGTCGTCGCAGAAAATGGAAAGGAAGGGTTGGGAATAGTTTTCGGTGTTATATCTATCGTTTTCGCTGTTAAAGCTTGCGTAGTAGTCGGCAATGGCAAATTCTAATTGCTTATGGTAAGCCTCGATAAATTCGTCCATCGACTTGATATCCTCTACGTTGCCCGTGTCGATACCGATATATTCGGGATTAACGAGCGTTTCGCCGTGGAAGAATACGGGTTCTAAGAACATGGGAACGTTAAATCTGCCATCCGACCAAGGAACTTGTTTGCCCATAATTAAGTTTTCGATACAGCCGACGAAGCAGTAGTCGTTTACGTCTTCGATTTTATAGCCGTGGCGAGCAAGGGCGGGAATGTTGATTTCGTCGTTCATTAAAGCGGGATAGCCAAGCCCCGTTGCGATAACCTTTAAGCATTCGTCGAGGAACTTATCGGGTTGATTTGCATGCATGCGGGCAGAAAGGTTAGGACCGGGGATATTTGCCTCCTTAACCGCTGCGAGAACGCAGTAAGAAAGGGGGTTTACACCGTCCTTACCATCGGGCGTGATACCGCCGATGCAGATATTAACCGTATCGTCGCCGCCAAAGTAACGGCTTTCTCCGATTTTTAAGAAGGTGCAAGCGAGAAGCTCGGTTGCCTTTTCTTCCGTTAAAACGCCTGCTTTAACGTCTTTTTCAAAGAAGGGGTATAAGTATTGATCGATTCTGCCGAGAGCCATTGCGTTTTTGCCTTCCATACGGAAAGCGACGTAGGTTAAAAATACCAGTTGTAACGCTTGGCGGAAGTTTTGCGGAGCGGAAACGCGGAGCAAGCGGAGATCGGCTGCCATTTGCGTGAAACGTGCCTTTGCTTCTTCGGTAGTAGCTGCAGCGGCGCGTGCATCGGCTGCTACTGCATAGTTTTCGATCATTTGAGAAAAGCCGTCGAGCGTGATGCCAACCGCCGTTAAAAAGCGTTGGGATTTTTCGTCGGTATGCTCTTTTTTACTCTTTTCAATTTTAGCGTACGTGCCGGGAATACCTTCTACCAAAAACGTGCGATAGTTGGGAGCGTAGTGATCGGCATTGGTAATGAAGTGGTTAAAGCCGTACGAGAAAAAGTCGTGATCGGCCTTTTTTCTGTATCGCTCGGAAAAATCCTCGGAAAACACGCCGCGGATGGAGCCTGCGATTAAATCGCTTTCGTATACGAAAGCGGGAGCAGACGCAAATAAATTTGCCGTGCCGTGGCTTTTTGCGATAATAGGTGGCTCAGCATAATGCGGGCGATGGCCTAAAAGCAAATATACGCGGCCTACGGGAACGCCTTTCGGCGGAGTTTTCATTTCTTTTCTTAAAAGGTCTACGGATAACATATCCTTTCCTCCTTATTTTGCTGTAATACCATTGTAATACACCGCAAAATAAAAATCAATAGATTATTGTGTTTTTTCTGGATTATTATGAGATTTTTTTGACGTTAAGACTTGCAAACCCCTCCTTTTTATGGTATGCTATTTGCGAGGTGGATTATGAAAACACATTCTATTTCTCTATGTTCTCTGCCCAGCATTGCCTTTGCACACGAATATAGCAGCGACAATTACGATATTACCTTTCCTAAACAGGAAAATTTTATTGAAATTTCTTATAACTTATGCGGAGCCGTAACGGTTGAACAGGACGATAGGAAGGATATTGTTCCGGAGGGTGCGCTTTCCGTGCATATCCGTTCGACAGACGGAATACGGTGTTATTGTGAGGGAAAACAGCAGCATATTACCGTTGGATTTGCAATTAATTTTACCGAGGGAACGGATTTGTGTTTACCGCATTATATTTCGCCGCCTGCCTCGGAAAAGTTTGTGAAACGCCTGCGCCGCATCGTAAACGAATTTACCCTTTGCCGCACCACGACGGTAAAGCTTGCAAGCGACGTTTTGTATTTGCTTGCGGAAATTTCTGCCGAGTATGCTAAAATTTCTACCGAAAAAGAAAGCTATGGCCATTTTTTGTATGCGGAAAAGGCAAAACGATATATTGCCACACACATAGACCGCAAGCTGTACGTTGCCGAAATTGCCGAAAACGTGGGGCTTAGCGTGGGATATCTTTCCAACCTGTTTCGCCGTGCTACGGGACAAACGCTGGTTGAATTTATTAACCGCACAAAGCTTGCGCGCGTAAAAGAGCTGACAGAACGCGGACTTACCGTGAAAGAAGCGGGGATTTTATCGGGCTACGACGACGAAAATTACGTTTCGCGCATCTATAAAAAATATTTTGGAAAAAATATAACCGACGACGAACGCTGACAAACGGGCGGCGACTACTAAAATTTTGTAAAATAAAAAAGCGTTTCGCAATAGCGAAGCGCTTTTTTCGTATCCTGTTATTTTTTTCGTTTTGCGGTAGGATCTTCTTCTACCTCGGCGCGGAAAACTTTTTTCATATACTGTTTAAAAAAGGAAACCGTGCCTTTAAATTCTTTGCGGTCGGTACCCATATTGATAAGAATGCCGACGAGCGCAAACACCGCCGCAAAAATAGCGGCGTATAAAAGCTTGCCCGAGAATAAAAACCCGAGAATGCCCGTAAAGGTTGCAAGGAGCGCGGCAAACACAGCGGCGGAAATGGTATCCGCAGTTTTTGCCTCCTTGGTTTTGGAAATTTCTCCGGAAAAAAGCGTTTTCCCCTGCTTTTCCGTTATCTTTCCGCTATAACGGTACTTGGTAAAGCGGTCGGACTTTGTAATACTGCCGATTTCAAACAAGAATGTAGTTTTTGTAACTTTGCCGTCTAAAAAGCTTTTTGCATCTGCGTGATGCAATTTTTTATTTGGGGTTTTTTCGATTTCTTCCCCTTGCATGCGGCTAATAAAACTCAGTTTCATATACACCTTAATATTTTACGCTGTACAAAATATCGCCGTAATCGGGCAAGCCCCAATATTCTCTGCCTACAATCGTTTCCGCTGCGTCTACCGCTTCTCTTAAAGCGAGCATTGCGGGGAGTACTTCGTCGCGGCAAAGCTCGGCTTTTGCTTGCGAGTACGCCTCTTTTACCTTTGCTACAGCGGCGGTAAGAGCCTTTTCGCCTGATAGCATTGCTGCCGTTTGCTTACCGAGCTGGAGGAGAAGATCTTCTTCTACCGAAAGATCGCTTTCAATGCCCGTTGCGGCAACGGCGTTATAACACTCTGCCGCTTGCGACTTGTATTTTAATACGCCGGGGAGAATATCCTTGCGCAGCATTTCCAGCATGGTATCCGCTTCGATTACGATTTGCTTGGAATATACTTCCATCATAATTTCGTAGCGGGAGCGCATTTCTGCCTCGGTTAATACGTTAAAGCGAGAGAAGAGATCGATATTCTTTCGATCGAGATAATGCACTGCGGCATCTACCGTCGTTTTATAGTTGGAAAGACCGCGTTTTTCCGCCTCTTTTACCCATTCTTCCGAATAGTTGTTGCCGTTATATACAATGCGCTTGTGATCGTGGTATACTCTGCCGATTAGTGCTTTGCATGCGGCGGGGAAATCGGTTGCGTCTTTTAATTCGTCGTAGAAATCGGAAAGTGATTTTGCTACGGCGGAGTTGAGTACGACGTTGGGCTCTGCAATAGATTGCATACTGCCAACCATACGGAACTCGAACTTGTTGCCCGTAAAAGCAAAGGGGCTGGTGCGGTTTCTATCGTTTTTATCTTTATTGAAATGGGTAAATACCGAAACGCCGGTTACAAGCTCGTCTGCCTGCTTGGCGCAGAAGTTTTTACCTTCGTCCATCGATTCTAAAATATCGGTAAGCTCGCCGCCAAGGAACATAGATAAAATAGCGGGGGGCGCTTCGCACGCGCCTAAGCGGTGATCGTTGCTAGCGCTGGCTACCGAAATGCGGAGGAGATCTTGATATTCGTCTACCGCCTTAATAACCGCTGTTAAAAAGAGTAAAAACTGCAAATTTTCGGCAGGGTTAGAGCCTGCGCGGAGCAGATTTTCTTCTTCCGTTTGCAAAGACCAGTTGTTGTGCTTACCGCTGCCGCTTACCCCCTCGAAGGGTTTTTCGTGCAGCAGGCACACCATACCGTGGCGGTTGGCAATGCTCTTCATAAGCGCCATCATCAGCTGATTGTGGTCGGCTGCGATGTTATTCGTTTCGTAAATGGGAGCAAGCTCGTGCTGAGCAGGAGCTGCCTCGTTATGCTTGGTTTTGGCAAATACGCCGAGCTCCCACAGCTCGCGGTCTAATTCTGCCATATAGCTTGCTACGCGATCTTTAATTTTACCAAAGTAGTGATCGTCCAGCTCTTGACCCTTGGGGGGTTTTGCGCCGTAGAGCGTTCTGCCGCAAGTAAAGAGGTCGAAACGCTTTTCGTATACCGATTTATCGATTAAGAAATATTCTTGCTCTGCACCGACGGTAGCGGTTACCTTGCCCTTTTTACCGAACAAGGAAAGCACCTTGCGCGCCTCTCTATCTACCACCTCCATAGAGCGAAGGAGGGGGGTTTTTTTATCTAACGATTCTCCCCCGTAACTGCAAAACGCCGTGGGAATATACAGCGTGCCGCCTTTTACGAAAGCGTAGGAAGTGGGATCCCAAACGGTGTAGCCGCGCGCTTCGAAGGTGGCGCGGAGGCCGCCCGAGGGAAAGGAGCTTGCATCCGATTCTCCTTTAATGAGCATTTTACCGGAGAACTTTACGATGGGTTTGCCCTGTTCCAGCTCTAAAAAGCTATCGTGCTTTTCGGCGGTAACACCCGTCATAGGTTGAAACCAATGGGTAAAGTGGGTTGCACCCAGCTCCATTGCCCAGTTTTTCATTTCCGTAGCTACGACGTTGGCGATTTCCAGCGTTAAGGGGCGATTTTCGGCAATGCAGGCTTGTAAAGATGCGTACGTTTCCTTAGGAAGGCGACCTGCCATTACGTCATCGCTAAACACGTATTTTCCGAACACGCTGAGAATTTTGTTCTCTTTCATAACCGTTCTCCTAAATATTAGAGTGTTTCTTTGGTTGTGCCGCAGGGCAAATTATGCTTGTAGGGCTTGATGCGCGCCCAACGGCGAGTAAAATTTGGTGGACCAGCCGGGACTTGCACCCGGGTCTTACGAACGTAACCGTCGCTTTCTACATACTTAGTTTACCTTTAATCCCTTGTAAAAACACTCGATAAACGGAGTGGTTTTACCGTGAAAGACGAAAGTGCCGCTACTTCCTCGCCTTTTTAGGAGAATAGCCGTTCCCTGCCGTTTAACTGATGCCCGAAACCGTACCTGCAGGTAGCACGGGCGGACAACGCGCAATTAAGCAGCGTATGCGAATTCGTTAGAATTAGCGTTTAAATTTAAATGCCCCTTTTTACAAAGACCGGGCGACTTTGGTATGCTTACGGCGGCGCAGCACGCAATCGAATCTGCAACTGGCCCGTAGGTTATGCTAGTGGCAAGTATTCATCCCCCCACCAGCATAAAAATTAAGTTATATAATAAACGAGTATGGGGATAACGTACACCATAGCCACGCAAAGTGCGCTTATTGCCGTTACGGCGTAGGTTGCGAAAGTTCCCATAATCTTATTATATCGCAAACTGTTGGAAAAAGCAACTAAAATGGCAAGGAAACCAACGCCGCAAAGGGTGGCAAATACGCCGAGCAACAGCCCTTGCGGGCGGTAGGTAATGACGATTTCGTTACTGCCCTGTTGTAAAGCGATGGCGGAAAAACCATCCAGCGTGCAAAATAGCGGCGTAGTCTTGCCGTTTACGCGCGCCTTGTAGCCTTGCTCGTACGGTAAAGAAAGGAAGAGATAGTCGCCCTCGCTAGCGTTTACGCCGCCCGTGATGCGATTCCCTTCCGCCTTTAAGTTAGCCGTGGTTGCAGAGGAAACGGCGGAAAAAAGGACTTCTTCTTTTATGCCGAACACCCCGAACGAGGTGGTGCGCAAGGTCTTTTTTAAGACGAGCTCTACGGTAACGCGTTCGTTTTCAAACGTGCCG
>JAFOHH010000170.1 GCA_017421905.1 Clostridia bacterium | reverse complement strand
GCTACAATACTAGGGATATTACAATAAAAGCGCCGCCCGCAATTGCGGGCGGCGCTCGTTTTTAGCGTAATTTTTAATTTTAATAAGGCAAGGAGGGTTAATTTTGGCTTTGCTCCTTTTGCATCACTTTTTCGTGCAAGTCGTGTGCTTCCGCCTCAAACTTATCAAACAAATTGTAGCGTTCGGGATGGATAAGGGCGGTAAGCACGCGCTCCTCGGCAAAGGGGATTTGCTTTTTTATTTCCGATAAAAAGTTTTTCATATCCTCGCGCTTGGTTTCCTTGTTGGCGGGGCAGGGGTTATGTAGCACGGGCAGAGTTTTGGCAAAGGAAATTAAATCCTTTTCCCGTATCCAAATCATGGGGCGAATCAGCGTTACGTCGCTTTTACTCATATACGATACGGGGGAAAAGGTGGAAAGCCTCCCTTCGTAAAACAAGCTTAAAAGAAAGGTTTGCATCATATCGTCGGCGTGGTGGCCAAGGGCAAGCTTGTTGCAGCCCTCCTTTATTGCGGCGGTGTTGAGTGCGCCGCGCCGCATTTTAGAGCAAAGCGAGCAGGGATTTTTTTCCTTGCGGTGCTCAAATAAAATTGCGCCGATATCCGTTTTTTCCACGATATAAGGCACGCCCAAGCCTTCGCAATGCGCGGCAATGGCCTTTTTTTCTTCTTCGCTCGTTTCCGCAAAGCCCATATCCACGGTAATTGCCACAAGCTCGAATTTTTTGGGGTAAAACCTTTGTAAGCCGGCTAAAATAGTAAGAAGAGCAACGCTATCCTTACCGCCGGAAAGCCCAACGGCAATTTTGTCGCCCTCTTCAATCATATGATATTTTTCCACGGCGGCGCGCGTGGGGGATAATAATTGTTGTAACGTCATAAATTTAACTAAAACCCTTGTTTGATTGCTTTATTTATGATATAATGAATTCAGAAAAATAGCAAGCAAAAACGCGCGCGCGGTAAAAATTCGCAAAAAAAGATGCAAAAGCCGCGCCCAAAGGGCATAAATTTGCTTGGGAGTAAAAAAATGGACGCAATTATTCAATTTTTAGCCGATTTATTCGGCGCACCGCTCGCAACCTTTTTAGGGTCGATGATTCCTTTAATCGAGCTGAAGGGCTCTATTATGTTTGGCAGAAGCGAGCAGGTAGGCTTAAACTTTTTCGAGGCGTTTGGCATTTCCTTTTTAGGCTCTACGCTGGTATTTTTTATTTTGTTCTTTTTGCTCGTTCCCGTTTTAAATTTACTAAAGAAATGGAAATTTTTTGCAAAAATTGCGCTTGGCGTAGAGGATTATATTTCCGAAAAGGCGCAAAAGCAAATAGATAAGCAAGGAAAAAACAGTACCCTAAGCGCCACTAAAATTAAAACGTGGGCGGTATTTTTATTCGTTGCCATTCCCCTTCCCATGACGGGGGTTTGGATGGGCACGGGGCTTGCCGTGTTTATGAATTTGCGCTTTAAGGAGGCGGTTTTTCCCGTCGTTATCGGTAACTTTATCGCAGGGCTTATTATTTCCCTGCTTGCAGAACTCTTCCTCCCCTACGTCGATTATATTTTATACGCACTTTTCGCCCTTGCGGCGGTATTCCTCGTCGTATTTTTGGTTAAAATCGTAAAGCGCGGCATGCGCAAGCAGGGTTAATATAAAAGGAGAAACGTATGTGGAATATATTTCGCAAAGCGCCCCCCAAAATCGGGCTAACGCTGGGTAGCGGCGGCGCAAAAGGTATGGCGCATCTCGGCGCACTAAAAGCCTTTGCGGAAGAGGGAATTACCTTCGACGTCGTTACGGGCACGTCCATCGGCTCTATCGTCGGCGCAGCTTACGCTATGGGTATGAGCTGGGAGGAGTCCTTGCAAGCGGTAAAAACCGTCAATTTTTCTTCGCTTAAGAAAAAGGGCTTGCTTGCCTCTATCACCATGACGGATAGCGAGGCAATTGAACGCGCGCTCCTTCCTATTTTAGGGAAGCGGGATATTTCTTCTCTCAATAAACCCTTTGCCGCCGTTGCCGTAGATCTTTTAACGGGCGAAGAGGCGGTGTTTACCCAAGGCAATCTCGTAAAGGCGCTTACCGCGTCCTCGGCAATGGTTCCTGCTTTTTCTCCCCTCGTTTGGGAAGGAAAGCACCTTGTAGACGGCGCGTATCTCAACCCCATTCCCGCAGACGTAGCGCGGGCACTCGGCGCGGAGGTGGTCGTTTCCATCGACCTTTCCACCCCAAAAAGTGCGGCTACCGATTCGTTGCAAATGGTGGGCGTAATGCTTTCTACCATAAAAATTGCAATGAAAAACGCACGGTATAAGGGGTATCAAAATTCCGATATCGTCATTCACCCCGATTTAACAGGGTATGCGGCGTCTAAGTTCGAGGGGCTGGACGAAATGTTTACCATCGGTTACGAGGAAACCAAAAAACGCATGCCGGAAATTAAAAGCTTACTCAAACGCCACCGCGTAAAATTTGGAGGAAAACATGGCTAAACGCAGAAAAAAGAAACAACAGCTCAGCTTTAAAGGCATGGCGGTTATCGCCCTTCTCGTGGTAATTGCCGTAGTGCTTTACATTTTCGTACCGCCCGTAAAAACCTTTGTCGACGGCTATTTGTATCCCGAAGTAGGTCCTTCCGTCAATCCTTCCGCCTTTCAGGGCGCGGGGGAAAACGAGCTTGCCGTGCATTTTATCGACGTTGGCCAAGGCGACTCCATTTTAATTGAGCTGCCCGATGGGAAAAAGATGGTAATCGACGGCGGCGACCGCGCGTACGAAGACGAGGTGCAAGATTACATAACCGCCATGGGCATTACCAAAATAGACTACCTAATTGCCACGCATTACGATTCCGACCATATCGGCGGGCTGGACGGCGTGTTTGCTTATACCGAGGTAGACGTTGCCTATCTTCCCGATATTAAGGATGCGGAAACCAAAATCGGCACGGGT
>JAFOHH010000020.1 GCA_017421905.1 Clostridia bacterium | reverse complement strand
ATTTACCTTTTCGTCTAATTGCATCGTAAGGTAGCGGTTGAGAATGGTCATACGGCCGTCCTGCATATCGGTATACGGCCAAACGACGAATTGACGGTTGGAGTGCAGACCCGTAGGCAGGGTGGAGGTGGGCATTACGGCGTAACCGTTGGGCTTCATTTGCGTAATTGCCCAGCAAGAGGTTTCTACGGCAAAAGGACCTTCGTTCGTCAGCTCGTGGAGAAGGGTTACCGTGTTTTCGCTAAGCTTAAAGGAAATGCGGCGTTTTAAGGGAATATCCCCCGTAAGCTGAGAAATGACTACGGTATCGCCTTCTACCGTAACGGAAACGGGGTCGTTATCGGGGAAATCGGTAACGCCGGCAACTTCGGGCGTGTGCCATAAGCGGTGGCCGCCGTAGTGGCGATATTTATTTTCGGTAGAAACAAAAGATTGCGCGTCGTTATAAAACACGTTGCTTTTGCCAACGAGGTTTAAGCGGAAGATGCGAGGGCCGAAATCTTTGCCTACGCAAAGTTCTATAACGCCGTTGGTTACGAAGAGGATTTTTTTCCCTTCGAAAATTCTTTCTTCTACGATAAGCTTTTCGTTTTCCATTTTTGCGTTCTCCTTAATAAATTTCTTCTTCCGGCGGGGGCTCTAATCCCGTTAAGGGGTTATCCATTCCGGGGAAGGGTTCTTCTCCCTGCGGCTCGGGCTCGGGAGTGGTGGGCGCGGGAGGCGTAAAGTTTTTGGGCATATTCATAAACTTGGTGCTTTCGCCCTTGAAGTACAGTTTAATCGTACCCAAGCCACCGTTACGGTGCTTAGCGACGATAAGCTCGGCAACGTTTTTCTCTACCGTGCCGCTTTCAATTTCCTTTTCGGTAAGATACTTATCGGGGCGGTGAATAAACATAACGATATCTGCGTCTTGCTCGATTGCGCCCGATTCACGAAGGTCGGAAAGCTGCGGGCGGTGGTCGGGACGAGCGGACGTTTCTACCGAACGGTTAAGCTGGGAAAGCGCAATGACGGGAACGTTGAGTTCCTTTGCCATAATTTTAAGGTTACGGGTGATATCCGACACTTCCTGCTGACGGTTTTCCCTGCTCTTTTTGCTACCGCTCATCAGCTGGATATAGTCGATCATAATCATATCGAGCCCTTGCTGCATTTTGAGGCGGCGGCACTTACTTAAAATATCGGTGGGGGTTACGAGGGAGGAATCGTCTACGTAAATTTTCGATTCTTTAAGCTGCTTGTTTGCCGCCCAAAGCTTTTTCCATTCTTCTCCGTCCAGCTCTCCCTTTAAGGCGCGGGACATGGAAATTCCCGATAGCGAGCAAAGCAAACGCTGTGCAATTTGAATTTTGGGCATTTCCAAAGAAAATACGGCGCAAACCTTCTTTTCAAAAACGGCGCAATGCTCGATGATATTCATTGCAAAGGAGGTTTTACCCATAGCAGGACGGGCCGCGATTAAGATGAGGTCGGTAGGATGCAGACCGTTCATTAAATCGTCCAGCTCGGTAAAGCCCGTGGGCACGCCGCGAAAGGCGTTTTTATCGTTAGCGATTTGGTTAAAGCGGTCTAACACCTCGTTTACGGAGGGGGCAAGCACGGTAAGGCTGCCCGTTTCTACCGAGGCGGAAATATCAAACACCTTCTTTTCCGCAAAGGAAAGCGCCTCGCTACGGTCGGTGGTTTTACGGGTATATTGATCGATTTCCGCCGCCGAACGAATGAGCTTGCGGCGAACGCTGTCGCGCTTGACGATTTCGAGATAGGTGCGGTAGTTTGCCGCCGAGGGCGTTACCGTGGTGAGCGTGGTGATATACTCAATACCGCCTGCGCCCGTTAAATTACCGTCCGAATCTAAACGGTCGGTAAGGGTAACGAAGTCCACGGGCTTGCCGCTGCCCGAAATTTTTTTCATAGCGTCGCAAACGAGTTTGTGCGATTCCAAATAAAAATCCGTTTCCTCAATTTCTACGAGGATTTCGTTTTGCATTTCTTGGTCGATTAAGATACAACCGAGTATGGATTGCTCTGCCTCTAGGCTGTAAGGCATTTCTACGGGTTTTGCCATGGCTTACTCCTTTTCTTCCGCAAGGGGAAGGGTTTTTTCTTCCTCGGTGGGAAGGGGGTTTTC
Source organism: Clostridia bacterium (assembly GCA_017421905.1). Classification (GTDB taxonomy): domain Bacteria; phylum Bacillota; class Clostridia; order Christensenellales; family Borkfalkiaceae; genus SIG402. The sequence continues at coordinate 7,192 of JAFOHH010000020.1, read as the reverse complement.
CTGCACGAGGGGTGCGGGATCTGCTTGCGCTATTTCCGAAGGGGTTTTCTCGGGGGCGGCTTGCGTTTTTTGAGCGGCTTGCGTTTTTTGAGCGGCTTGCGCTTTTTCCTTTTGCTTGCTTTCGATTTCCGCCTTTAACGCGGTGTAATCGATTTTGCCCGTCGTAAAACGGCTAGCAATTCGGGTTTTTAGCAGTTTTTCCAAATCCTTACCAGTGCCGCCTTCTACCCCCGTTAAGGGGACGATGACGGTCGATTCGGAAAAATACAGATATACGAGGTCTTTATCCTTGCACGCGCGAAGAACGGTGTAATACGGTACGACGGTTTCCTTTTTCTTGATTTTGTCTTTCCCTTTTCCCTTTTCCGTGCGCGTTACGGTTGCACGGAAACTTTCTTCGTCGGCCTCGTCAAAATCGAACTCGTAGACCAGCTCGCTAAAAGCGGGGTTTTTAGCAAACGCCTTCGTTACCCTGTTTTTTGCAATAAGCAAGGAAAGGGGCACGTACGCCGCCGCCATAGCGGTAAAAATAAGGGCGAACGGGCCGATGATAAAAAACATCAGTACCGACCCGACGGCAAGCACCGATACCATACCGATATACTTGCTCTTTTTCAGGGTCAAAAAATTGAATTTTGCCAAGCGATAAAAGGCTTGCTGTGTGTTTTTTTGAGTGACGCGCATAATCGTTTTCCTTCGTGAAAGATTTGGCTTAACGCCGCGGTGTTGCGGCAACTTTACAAATTACCGCAAAAATAGGGGCGGAGATTATTCGATAGAGAGAAATTCGGTAAGGGCCGCTTTAAAGGACTGCATTGCCGCCTCGAAGGGCTCTTTTTGGGAAAGGTCTACCCCGGCGAGTTTAAGGAGCTCTACGGGAGCGTCGCTTCCGCCGCTGGAAAGGAACTTGAAGTAATCTTGTACGGCGGGCTCGCCTTCTTTTAAAATGCGTTCGGCAATGGAAATGGCGCTGATGATACCCGTTGCGTATTTGTATACGTAGAACGAGGTATAGAAGTGGGGAATGCGGCACCATTCGTAGGCAATTTCTTCGTCCGAAATAACCGAACGGCCGTAATATTTTTTGTTGAGGGAGAGGTAATACTCGTTCATTACGTCTTTGGTGAGCGCGCCGCCCTTTTCCACCGTTTCGTGCGTAAACGCCTCGAATTCGGCAAACATGGTTTGACGGAACAGCGTGGTGCGGATCATATCCATATAGTAAGAGAGCAAATATTTTTTCAGCTTTTTATCCTCTGCCTTGGCAAGCACGTGCTTTAAAAGGAGCACTTCGTTTACCGTGCTGGCTACCTCGGCAACGAAAATGCGATAATCGGCCTTGGCGTAGGGTTGAGCGTCCGCCGAAAGGTAGGAGTGCATAGCGTGGCCAAGCTCGTGCGCGATGGTAAATACGTCGTGCGTGGTTTCGGCATAGTTAAGGAGAACGTAGGGGTGAACGCCGTAAACGCCGCAGGCATACGCGCCGCTGCGCTTACCTTGCGTTTCTTCTACGTCGATCCAGCGCTCGTCGTGTGCTTTTTGCAGGGTGGCAATATAGTCCTTGCCAAGGGGAGCGAGCCCTTCCTTAACCAAATCGAACGCCTCTTCGTAAGAAAGCTTAAGCTCTGCGTTTTCTACGATGGGAACGTAAAGGTCGTACATATGCAAGCTACCGGGGAGCAGTTTTTTTCTTGCCGCAATATAGCGGTGCATCAGCTTGCAGTTTTTGTTTACGCATTTTAACAGATTATAGTAAACGGAAACGTCTACGTCTTCCCCCGCCATAGCGTCTGCAAGGCAGCTTTCGTACTTTCTTGCACGGGCAAGGTATACGTCCTTTTTTACGTTTGCCGCATAAACGGCGGCAATGGTGTTAATGTTATCGATGTATTCCTTATAATACGCCTTAAACGCGCGCTTGCGGAGGGCTTTATCGTCGGAAGCGAGGCACATGCTGTACGCACCGCTCGTAAGGGCAATTTTGCCGCCCTTCCCGTCCGAAATTTGGGGCGATTTAAAGTCTACGTTATCGATCATAGAGAAGATGTTGCGGAATTCTCCGTAAATTTCGCCGCCCATTGCAAGCAGCTTTTCCTCCCCTTCCGAAAGGACGTGCGCCTTTTGACGGAGCAAGCCTTTGAGCATATAATCGTAATCGGAAAAACGGGGATCTACGATAAAGCCGTTGAGCGTTTCTTCGCTAAGCGTTAATAGTTCGGGCGTAAAAAAGGCGGTTGCGGCATTTACCGCAACGTTTGCGGAAACGGCTTTGCTCATTAAGGAAAGGGCGTTGCTGTTGCCGCCATCCTCATCGCGCTTCATCATTGCGTAGCAGTAAGCCTTTTCCAAGCGTTTTACCACTTCGTCTTGCGCCTTTAAAAAGGCGAGAACGGTATCTCCGTCCGTTAACTTTCCGCTGTACGCGGCAAGCGTTTTGGTATCGGCGGTAACCGATTCGCATTCGGAAATAAAATCCTGCTCCGTTTTAAAAATATCGGTTAAGTCCCATTTGTAGTTTTCGGGAACGTTTGCTCTGATTTTTGCCATATATGGTTCTCCTTTTTATTCGGCAGCAGTGCCGAGTTCGGTTATTTTGTAGCGAATGATTAAAGAGCCCTGTGCTACGAAAGCAACGCGATCGCCCTCTTTAAACTCGGGGAGGGGCTTTGCTTTATCGTAAAACAGTCTGCGCTCGAAATAATCCTGCCTAATATCGTTGTATTGCAATAGCATAACGCCGAGGTATTCTACGTCGTCTTTTATTTCCTCTTCTTCCGAATAGCGCAAAAACACGCCTTCGCCCTCCTCTTGAAGGCCAATGCGGACGAATTTCAGCGTTTTGGCATAGCCTGCAATGCGCTTAAAGCGAATGCCGTATACCGTTAAAAAGATCATATACAAAAAAATGTACAGCGCGTGCAAGGCAAGCAAATCGCTCTTGCCCTTGCCGTAGGGTCTACCCATATACTTTTGCAGGGTAAGAAGATTTGCCACGAAAAATACGAGCGTTACCGCAGCAATAAAGGCAATCCCCCGCAATTTGCGGTTTTTTGCCCGTTTATGATCTTCTTCCGAATATACTTCGGTAAAATACAAAAAAGACATAGCGTTCTCCTAATTCTATGCGGAGGCCGTGCAAACGAAATGCTTGCAAGCCTTTTTCCGTTAAGAGTTTTTATAATCGGTGCGTACGTATTTAAGACCGCGGGGGGAATCGTAAAACAATTCTACGCGGTCGGAATATTCCGCCATAACGTACTTGGGATTTTGCGCCACGCGATAATAGCGGGGCGTTTCCTGCTTGGCGGTGAAAGTTTCGGAATCTCTACCCTCAAAGGTCTGCGTTTCCGCCATAGGCTGATATGCGGGAATGGAAACCCCTCCCTGCTGGGGCGGCGCAACCACGATGGGTATGGTTTGCCCGTCTGCCGATTGCAGCGTAACCGTAGTTGCGGTAGGCGCGGCGACAGGGGCGGGCTTTTCCTTTTTCTTTCTCTCTCCTCTTTCCTTTTCGGTAAGCGCTTTTGCAAAATAAAAGAGGGAAATTAAAAAGAGCATTGCCCCGACGATTAGCAAAATTTGCGCCGTAGACGACCCTTTTTTTATGGGGTTTAGCTTATGATAGACGAAAACCCCTGCTAAAAACACGACGAATAGCCGCATGTGCAAATAGCGCAGCAGCTTATAGGCCGATTTCAACAATAATATGACGGTGCTTGCCACCGTTTTTACCAGCAGTCCGATACCGAACAGCCTTGCGGAAGGGAAAATCATCTATCTTACTCCGTAAGCCGCCTATATAGCGGCGGGAATTGTTGCGGCTTGCCCTATCGAAAATTTTTGCCGATAGATAAGCGCACTTTTAAAACTTCCTTTTTAATAAAAGGGGGGAATTACTTTTTAATAAAGAGAACGCCAAGCGTGCCTTGACCGCAGTGGCTGGTGATAACAGGGCCTGCAACGGTTACGCAAATTTCGTTAAAGGCAAATTTTTCTTGCACCTTTTGCTTGATGTGCTCTACAATTTCGTCCGTGCAGCAGGAATGGGTAATGAATACGCGGGTATCTACGTAATCGGGATATTCTTCCGCCAAATCGTCCACGTAAGAAGAAATGCAGCGTTTGAGCGAACCCATATACTTTTTGCGCACGCCCAGCTTGCCGTCCTTCATAAAAATAGAGGGGTGAATTTTTAATACGTTTGCGGCAATTGCTGCAACGGAGGAGCATCTGCCGCCCTTTTTCAAATATTCCATCGTATCGACAACGAAAGAGGTTTGTACGTTGTTTTTGGTGTTTTCAACCGTTTCCACAATTTCCTCTGCCGATTTACCCTCGTCGCGCAGGTCGCAAGCCAATAAAACCAAAAGGCCTTGACCGGTGGAAAGATGATACGAGTCGATTACCTTTACTTTTCCGTTAAAGGCTGCCGCCGCTTTTTTGGCGTTGTTGTGCGTTACCGAGCATTGCGAAGAAATATTAAAGTGAATAACCGTTTCCGTTTCTTTTAATAATTCCTCAAAATATTCGCCGTATTCCATTTCGGAGGTAGCGCTGGTTTTGGGAAGCGTGCCCGTTTGGTTTACGAAATCGAAAATCATTTGCGGATTCACTTCGGACGCCTTGTACATATCCGACCCCAAAATAACGGAAAGATCGAGTACGCGAATGGATCTTTCTTCAAACGTTTGAGGGGCAAGATCGCTGGTAGAATCGGTAGAGATGATAATTTTTTCCATGGTTATTTCTCCTTAAAAATCGTATTATTTCAAAAATGTTAAAAGTTTCGGATGGTCAATAAAAAACTGCGGAACAACGCCAAGAACGCTTATAGCGGAAAAGCACCCGTAAAGGCGGCTATCTAAGCTATCTCTTCGGTTATCGCCCAAAACGTATACGCAATCCTTTGGCACGGTAACGGGCGCAACGTCCGTTTTGTTGTGCGTATCCTGCCAGGTGTTTGCGCTATTATATGCGGACAAATAAGGCTCGGCAACCTCTTCTACTACGCGGATTGCGCCCTGTTGCCGCTCGCGATACAAAACGCCGTTTTGCGTCCAAATGCGATCTCCCGCCACGCCGACAACGCGCTTGATAAGCAGCTCGCCGTCTTCCTTTTCAATAACGACGACCTCGCCGCGATCGGGTTTATTTAAGCGGGAAACAATTAAAACGTCGCCGTGGTGCAGCGTTTGCTTCATAGAATTGCCAACAACCTGCACGGGCATAAACAAATACGCCGTAATAAGCCGCAGAGCCAAAACGGCGGCGAGAAGAGAAAACAGAAAGGTTAGTAAAAAATCTAACGATTCCTTTCTCTTGTTGGGTTTTTGAGAAAGTAGCATAGCGTTGCCTCTTAAATCCACAAAACGTTATTTATGAGATGCTCTCCATCCCCTTCGATAACGACGGCCTCGGGGAAAATCTCTTCCTTAAAGGGCATACCGTTTTCTCGCTTAAAGGATTTACATTCTAGGCACACCTTTTGCCAACCGTTCATACGGGAAAGCGTTTTTTGCTGATAATAACGCACCTCTTCCCTGCCAAACCCATAAATAAAGGTTACGGTAAAGCGCAAATCGGCTTGCGTAAATACGTTCATCATCAAAATACGGTCTTGATCGAGCGGCAAACGCTTGCCTATGAAAAAGCGCAAGCCCGTACCGCAGGTAACGCCGTTAATTTTATTTGCTCCGCCCTTTTTTACAACGCGGTTCGCGCTCCCCATTACAAAGCCTGCAACGGGGTTTTCCTTTTCTGCCGGGACAAGCAGCTCGGTTTTCCCTTCTGCATACACGATGCGAGAAGCGGCAGCATCTACCATAACCGATTGCTCTTGTAAAAAGCAGGAGGTTTGAGGGGAAGAAACGCAAAGTCCGTTTTGTTTGAAACGGGAATATGCGAGAAAAACCCCTTCCTTATCCGTTAAAGTTACAAGGTAGCGGCGTTTTCCCTCCTCCGTGTTTCCGTCGTAAACGGCTTTATGCCAGGTGCGGAGAACGGGATCTACCGTTGCGCAGGAATACCAAACGGAAATATCGCCTTCCGCATCGTCGGTATAAAGGTATACGCAACCGTTTACAACCTCTACCGTTACGGGGAGGTCGCGCTTTTCGGGCAAGCGATGCTCGCAAATTGCATCGAAAAAGGAAAGAATATTGTCGCAGCCCGTTTTATCAATTCCTCTGGTGGAATTGGGGGTGAAATCGCCGTACACGGGCACTTCGGCATTTACGCGGGCAAGGGTATCTCTGGCCCGATCGAAACAAAACTCTACGTCGTTAGTTGCGCCCAAAAACAAAACGGGGCATTTGGCGTACTGCGCGTACGATTGCGCTTCTACGCCGGCAATCCAAGAAAAACGCTCGTCGTTCATTTCGGGGGTGGTATCCGAATATTTAAAGCAGTTGCGGTAGGATTCCCAGCCCGCACCCGAAATAAGCGCTGCGCCGGCAAGCCCTTCGCTAAAGGCAACCACCTGCCAACCGATTTCCGCACCGCCGCGAATGCCCAACAAAAATACGTGGTCGGACTCTACGTCCATACGAGCGGAAAGAAAGCTTTTGCCGTAGCGGATGGCTGCCGTCCATTCGTACCAAGAGGTTTCTCTTACCGTATCCTCTACCACGTCGGCATGCGTGCCGCGCTGCTCGTAGTTGGCGTACGGAATTACGTCGGGATATTGCGTGAAATGCTCTGCATCGGCTCGCTTACCGTAATAATCGACGGCAAGCACGCGGTAGCCCTGCTTAACCAAGGAAAGAACGTACGTTTCGTCGATACGCGCTCCTACGTCCGGCACGATTAAAATAGCGGGGCGAACCTCGTCGTCGGCAGGGCCTGCAAAAAGAGCAAATATGCGCGGGCGGCCTGCACCCGTATCTCTTCCGGAAAAAAGAACGTGCTGCACGCGGCTTTCTCCTAAAAGGGTTTCCTGTAAAACAACGGGCTCTAAGGGCAAGGTATCGTCAAAATCCTGCCATAATTCGGGCGGACTTAAAATTGCTTTTGCCATAGTTCCTCCTAAAGGGCATTTGTTTTTTTATTGTACCATATTTCGCGCAGTTTTGCACCTTTTCCGCACAACTTTTCCAATAATTTTATAAATCTTTTTAGAAAAAACCCCTTTTTTTGACCTTTTTTTGCCTTTTAATTAGGGAGCGCGCACGCGCACGGAAAAAAATTACCCCTT
>JAFOHH010000169.1 GCA_017421905.1 Clostridia bacterium | reverse complement strand
GCTCTGCACGACCTTTGCGACTGCTTTGCCGTTGCTTTGGCGGAAGAGGCACTTGCCCTACGCTACGCCGGCGTTACCAAGCCTATTTTAATGCTGACGCCTCCGCTTTCGGTGAAAGAAGCGGCAGACTGCATCTTTTGGGACGTTACCCTTTGCATAGACGGCATTTCCGCCGCCCAAAAAGCGTTGGCAGGCGCAAGGCAGGCAAAACGAAGGGCACTTATTCAGCTTGCCGTAGATAGCGGTATGCACCGACTGGGCGTAACGGCAAGCGAGGCGGAGGAGGTAATCGGCTTTTTGGAGAAAACCAAACAGCTCCTCCCCGTGGGGGTATATTCGCACTTTGCCGACACAACCGATGCGTTATATTGCCAAAAGCAGCTTGCCGTTTTTCTTTCCGTTGCGCAAAAGGTGAAACGTCTTTTTCCAAACGTTTTATTGCATATCGGCGCTACGGGCGCGCTAAATTTACCCTTTTCTTGCAGCTTAGACATGGTACGCGTGGGGCTTGGATTATACGGCTACGGAACGGAAGGCGTGCGCCCCGTTATGAGTCTTTCCGCCCCCGTTTTACGGAAAGGATACTTGCATTACGGCGAGCATCTCGGTTACGGAAAAGCCAAAACGGGTACGGGAAACTACGCACTTTGCCGCATTGGCTACGCCGACGGCGCATTGCGGGAGGGCGGTGCGTTTACGCCGCGATGTATGGACCTTTCCTACTACCCTGCGGCTAAAATAAAGGGGGATAAACTGCCGCTAATCGGCGACCGAACCGCAGAAGAGCTTGCCAAAACGGAAAACACCGTCAGCTACGAAATTTTGTGTAGGTACGCCTCTCGGGCGCAAAAGATTTATTTGCGGTAACCGTTTATCCTGTTTTCGCTAGTTGTTTTTTTGCTTTCCTTTTTATAAAAATAGAGGCGAGCATAAAAACAGCGTCCGATTTTTATTAATAAGCGTAACGAAACGCGCCGCCCGTTAGGGCGGCGCGTGTTATTTTTAGTCGTCGTGTTATTTTTAGTTGTCGTTTTGCGTTTTTCGCCTTGGAATTTTCTTATACCGAAAGGAAAAAGGGATATTCCTCCCCCGTTAAAAAGCGGAAGAGTGCCTCTGCCTTTTGATCGGCGGCAAAGGATTGTTTTGCGGTGGGAGAAAGCCCTTCTACGTCCTTAGCGCGCGTTAAAAGCGGTGCGCCGCCCGATAAAGCGGAAAGTACGTCTTCTCTCCCCTTTTTCACGGCGAGCAACCTTTTATAGGGGGCTTTTTTTGCCGTTTGGCAGGAAAGGGGTTCTTCCACCCCTAAAAAAGCGCAAGCGGCAATGCGCTTGATGCGAGAAAGCACGTAGCGTTTGGTTTTTACCTTTTGCAGGAAATCTTCCCAGCCCTGCGCCGCCTGCACCGCCGATAAAATGCGGTTTTCCAAGCCCTCGCTGCAATCGGGCAGTTTTTTTAGTCCGTTTGCGCCGCAACTAAGTACGGCGGAATACAAAGCAAGGTCTGCATTTGGCAATTGGTCGGGCAACGCCTCGTAACTTGCGGCGGGCAAAAAGGTCTTTGCCTCCTCCCTTTTTCCTTGCGAAAGAGCGGTTCGGATTGCCCTTGCCGATACGGCTACGCCGCCTTGCGTAAGGGGGGCTTTGGGCAGTTGCTCGTCGTTATAATCGCCCGTGCGCGGGTAACAATACAGCTCTATTTTCGCCGCTCTGCACGCTTTAGCGTATTCCAAGCCAAGAGTAGCGTTGGGGTTTTGCACAAGGGGTAAAAAGCGTTGCCAAACGGGGTTTACCGCAAGCGCCTTTTCTCTTGCCGCAGGAAGGGGCAAGCCTTCCTTTACTAATTTTTTCAGCTCGGCTTGATATTCCTTGGGTTCTTTGGAGAAAAATTCCGCCGCCTCTAAAAACAAATCTTGCTCGCCATATTCCGTGCCAAAGCACAAGCAAAGCTCGGCATTTACGCCCTGAAACAAGCTAATTGCGCCCCTTGCAAACCGCTCGGCAGGGGCAACCGCCACAGAGGAAGGCAGCTCTATTACCGCGTCCGCTCCCATTGCTACGGCAACGGCGGCGCGCTTTCTTTTTTCTTCGCAGGCTAAATCGCCGCGCTGGGTGAAGTTTCCGCTCATAGCGCAAACGACGGCATCCGCCCCCGTTAAGGTGCGGCATTGTTGTAAAAAATGGGCGTGCCCTGCGTGGAAGGGATTAAATTCGGATACTGCAATACAAATTTTCATATTTCTCCTTGTAATTTCCCCCTAAAAAGTTTACTTTTTTCGGCAAATGTACTATAATAGATAGGGTATGGAGCTTTTCCACTACCATTTTACAACATTTTTAAAAATTTAGAAAGCGTTTTTCCATAGAGAAAAGCGTTTTTATAGGAGAATGCGCATTATGACGAAAGTAATGGAACAAATCAAAGCACGCGCCGCTAAGCTCGGCAAGCACATCGTTCTCCCCGAAGGGGAAGACGCACGCGTGGTAAAAGCCGCTGCAGACGCAACCAAAGAAGGCATTGCACGCATCACGCTGATTGGCAACGCCGAAGAAATTGCAAAAAACAATCCCGACGTTGACCTTACGGGCGTTACCGTAATCGACCCCAGAACCTCGGACAAGCACGAAGCGTATGCCGCTGCTTTTTACGAACTGCGTAAAGCAAAGGGCATGACCCAAGAACAAGCAAGCGAGCTGATGTACGACAATACTTATTTTGGTATGATGATGCTGAAAGAAGGCGATGCAGACGGTCTTGTTTCCGGCGCTTGCCACTCTACGGCTAATACCCTCCGCCCCGGCCTTCAAATTATTAAAACGGCAAAGGGCGCTCCCCTCGTTTCCGCATACTTTTTAATGGTTGCCCCCGAATGCGGCAACCCCTTCTGCGAGGACGGCTGCTACATTTATGCAGATAGCGGCCTCGTACAAAATCCCTCGCCCGAAGAACTTGCTGCTATTGCCATTCAATCGGCAGAAAGCGCAAAGATGATTGCTGGCCTCGAGCCCAGAGTTGCAATGCTTTCCCACTCCACCAAAGGCAGCGCAAAGCACGCTGACGTAGATAAGGTATTACAAGCACTTGCTATTGCAAAGGAACAACGCCCCGACCTCAACATCGATGGCGAAATGCAGCTTGACGCGGCTATCGTTCCCGACGTAGCTAAGAGCAAAGCTCCCGGCTCGCCCGTAGCAGGCCATGCAAACGTACTCGTATTCCCCGACCTCGATGCAGGTAACATCGGTTACAAGCTTACCGAACGTTTAGGCGGCTTCCAAGCGGTTGGCCCTCTTTGCCAAGGCTTTGCAAAACCCATTAACGACCTTTCCCGCGGTTGCCATGCAGAAGACATCGTTGCAGCCGTTGCCATTACTTGCTTGCAAACGCAAATTTAATTTTTCGGAGGCGATATTATGAAAATTTTAGTAGTAAACGCAGGTAGCTCTTCTCTTAAATATCAACTTATCGATAGCGAAACGGAAAAGGCAATTGCTAAAGGCGGTTGCGAACGCATCGGTATCGACGGTTCTTTATTAAAACACAAAACGGCTAAGGGCGAAGTTATCGTAGAAAAGCCCATGCCCGACCATACCGTTGCCGTACAGCTCGTACTGCAAATGCTCGTAGACAAGGATAACGGCGTAATTTCTTCTATGGACGAAATTGGCGCAGTTGGACACCGCGTAGTACACGGCGGCGAAGAATTTAAGCAATCGGTTGTTGTAAACGACGAAATTATGGAAAAAATTATTGCAAATACCGACCTTGCGCCCTTGCACCAACCTGCAAACGTAATCGGTATTAACGCTTGCAAGGCAGTAATGCCCAACGCGCCCATGGTTGCCGTTTTCGATACCGCTTTCCACTCCAACATGCCCGACTACGCGTTTATGTACGGCATCCCCTACGAAGATTATAAAAATCTCCGCATTCGCCGCTACGGTTTCCACGGCACTTCTCACAAATACGTTTCTGAAGAAGCAGCTAAATTCCTCGGCAACCCCAACGCTAAAATTATCACCTGCCACCTCGGTAACGGTTCTTCCATTTCCGCAGTAAAAGCAGGCGTTTCCGTAGATACCTCCATGGGCTTTACTCCCTTAGAAGGCGTACCTATGGGTACTCGCTCGGGCGATATCGATCCCGCAGTTATCGAATACCTCGCAAACAAAAAGGGTATGACCGTTGCAGAAGTGCTTTCCTACCTCAATAAAAAGAGCGGCGTTGCAGGCGTTTCCGGCGTATCGAGCGACTTCCGCGATCTTTGCGCTGCCGCAGAAGAAGGCAACTACCGCGCACAACTCGCGCTTAATAACTTCTGCTACAAGGTAAAGAAATACGTTGGCGCATACGCAGCAGCATTAAACGGTGCAGACTGCATCGTATTTACCGCAGGCATCGGCGAAAACACCGTTTCCGTTCGTAAATCCGTTATGGAAGGCTTGGATTACCTTGGCGCTACCATCGACGACGAAAAGAACGCTATGAAAAACGACGGTTCTATCCGCGATATTTCGGGTAAGGACAGCAAGGTAAAGGTGCTGGTTATCCCCACCAACGAAGAATTGGTTATCGCACGCGAAACCTACGCTCTCGTAAAATAACGTTACACCGTAGGGGCGCATCTTACCGTTGCGCCCCTGTTTTTTCCTTTTGGGAAAACCCTATCTTTTGGTAGAAAATTGCCCTTCCCCTGCGCTCCCGTTTCTTTAGGGGAAATTTTTTCTTTTTTGAAAAATTTTGCGCAATAGCGCCGCTTAAACTATTACAGAGGATTTTTAGATGAACGCATTACAACAAAAACCGTATTTTCGCCGCTCGTTGACGATTGCGCTTTGCGCGGCCCTCCCGTTGCAGGCGTTACTGCTCGTACCGCTCGCCTTCGTCAGCGAAATGGGTAATTTCGATTTTCTAGGATATATCCTCGTTTGCGCCTTTTCCGTTTTAAACTGGGTTTTCGTGTTTTGGCGTACCGTTCATATCGGAAAAACGACGAAATGTGCCGTTCAGGGCGAAAAACTGCTGCTTTCCCGTGGGTTTATTCGCAAAGAAACCATTTCGGTTGATCTTTCCAAAATAGACGCAATTACCGTAAAGGCACACAAAGCCACCCAAAGCGCCTATTTAACCTACAATGCAAGAACGCTTTTTCTCCCTTATATAGAAGAAAACGCCTTGCGCCAAATTTTAGACTACCATCAATCGGCACAAGCGCAAAAAAGCGCCATGAAAGAAAAGATGGCTGCCGAAAAAGAGGAGGCAAGCCGCGCAACCTATTTTATAAACCAAAGT
>JAFOHH010000168.1 GCA_017421905.1 Clostridia bacterium | reverse complement strand
TTTGATAAGTTTGAGGCGGAAGCAAACGACTTGCACGAAAAAGTAATGCAAAAGGAGCAAAGCCAAAATTAATCCTCCTTGCCTTATTAAAATTAAAAATTACGCTAAAAACGAGCGCCGCCCGCAATTGCGGGCGGCGCTTTTATTGTAGCGTTCCTAGCGGGCGGCGCTTTTATTGTAATATCCCTAGTATTGTAGCGTCCCTAGTATTCGTCCCTAGCTTTGGGCGGCGCTTTTATTGTAATAGCTTGATGAAATGCTACCGCTTGCGCGGCTTAAGCGAAAAATTAACCTTTTATTTCCTTTTCCGCCGCTATTAATTTTCCGCCGCAAAGGATAGCGTTCCGTGCGAGGACGTGCCGATATTAGAAACGGAAACGGGCGAATTATCGGGCAGGCGCACGTTATCCATACGCAAATAAAACTTATCGTTCGTAACTCCGGATAAAGAGGCGACCATACAGTTTTGATTTTCTACGAAACAATCTTCCACGCGAATCCATCTTCTCTCTGAGCCGTTATCCGTAATCGTGAACACCTGAAAGGCTTGATACGTACCGATTGCCAAATTGCAATCCTGAAAAACAACGCCCGTGCAGTTTTCGATGCTTGCACAAAGCCCCATTTCGTTGACGAAATTACAATTGTAAAAAGCAACGTTGGTGCAACCGCTCAGCTGTAAAATATGCCCTTCGCAAACGGCTTTAATGCTCGCATCGTAAAAGGCTACGTTTTGTACCCCGTTTAAAACGAGCTTTGCCACGCTAAGAGTATCTTCCGCTAAAAAATGATAGTTCATATCGCTTTGCCAAACGATATGCTCCGCCGAGGAAAGAAAACCCGTGCAGTCCTTGCTCTTTACAAAATACACGTTGCCGCGCAGACCTGCGGGGATTTCGCTTTTCACGTTAGAAAGGGCGGTATTAAGCGCAGGATAGTCCAAAGCGCCGTCCCAAACGTAGTTAGCGAGGTCGACGATAAAATCGAGCTGAACGCCCTTTTGCGAGCCAGAGCCGCCTGCGCCCTCCACCGCTTGCACCTTTTGCGCAATTTGCTTTAGCGTTTGATAGCCCTGCGGTGCGTCGTCTACCAGCGCGGTAATTGCCGCTTGGCTAGCGTAGGTTTTTTCGGCATCCGTCTTTTTCAAATACGTTTGCTCTATTGCCGCCGTTTTTGCGTACTTTTCCGAAATGCTTACACCCTTTGCATCGCATTCCGCCTTTTTAGCCGCCGTGCCGCCCGAAATTACCGCCGTAATTTTGCTATCGGCAAGGGTTGCCGCTTGGTATGCCGCATCGGCCCTTTGCGCGTTTTCTTGCAAAACGGAAATAGCCGCCGCGTGCGAGCTAGTAAGCGTTTGCAGGGCGGAAAGGCTTTCCCCTTGCGCCTTGGTAAGCGTTTGCAACGCGGTAATTGCCGCGGAAAGATCTCCCCCCTCCTCCAATGCGGAAAGGCGCGTTTCTAAATCGACAATGCGCAGACGAAGAGCGGTAATTAAGGAAGGCTGCGTGGTTTCCAACACCCGTTCCGGCGTTAAGCAGCGCACGACCTCCGCCGAAACGATTTCGCTATGCCAAGCAAAATCCTCGGCCATCAAGCAAAACTGCATCATCGCCTCGCTTGCCCCCACAAACACGCCGCTGGGCAGGGTTACGGTAAAGCGCGTACCCTCTCTATCTGCAAACACGCGGTCGCTAAGCCCTTTATCGCTTGCTACGATAAGAGAGCCCTCTAACTCGCTTACGGGGCGACCCGAAACCGTTTCAGGTAAAACGAACGTCCAAACCGATGCGTTTTGGTCGGCATCGAACACGGCAACCTCGGGAAACAATAATTTTCTGTTTTTTACTTCAATTTCCATAAATCCTCCTTTGGGCAGAAAAAAAATCTACCCTTCCACCACGGGTAGACTACGCCTTTATTATACCACGCCCCACCCCTCCCCCTATAAAATAGTGCCGTTTTTTTGGTAGGAATTAGCACGCAAATGGGTGCGGCAAAGGCAAATTACCCGATTGCGGTTAAAGGCAAATCGCTCAAAAAGGAAAACGCAACAAAAAAGGAACGGCGCTTGCCGTTCCTTTCGATGCAAATAAATACCGTTACGCCTTTGCTTCCGTTTCGTCGTTGTATGCT
>JAFOHH010000167.1 GCA_017421905.1 Clostridia bacterium | reverse complement strand
GATCCCGAAACGGGCGAAGAAGTGCCAGACGGCGTAAACGGAGAATTCGTCGCACGCGGCTATAATATTATGAAGGGCTATTATAAAATGCCCAAGGCTACCGAGCAGACCATCGATAAGGATGGTTGGTTGCATAGCGGCGACCTTTGCTGTCGCACGCCCGACGGCTATTATAAGGTAACGGGCAGATTAAAGGATATGATTATCCGCGGCGGCGAAAACCTGTACCCGCGCGAAATTGAGGAGTTTTACCTCACGCACGAAAAGGTAAAGGACGTGCAGGTGGTTGGCGTTCCCGATGCGCGCTACGGCGAAGAATGCTGCGCTTGGATTATTTTAAAGGCGGGGGAAACGGCTACCGAAGAGGATATGAAGGCCTACGGCAGAGCCAATATGGCAATGCACAAAGTGCCGCGCTATTTCGTCTTTGTAAAAGAATTCCCCATGAACGCCGCAGGCAAAATTCTTAAATATAAAATGAAGGAGCAATCGATCGAGTTGCTCGGATTATAACCCTTTATAACGCATTTGCCATACGGGCGCACCTTTTGGGTGCGCCCGTATTTAGATAAAAGAATTTCTTATAGCTGTTATAAGTTGCAAAAAACGGGTTTTTTCTGTTTGACAAAGGTAAAAATCAAGTGGTATAATGGCAAAAATTTAAAAGGCAACGACGAAGACGGATTTCGGCAGGCGGCTTACAGAGAGTTGGGGAGGGTGCAATCCCAACAGCTAAAACCGAAAAAATCCCATCCCTTCCGAGCCGGAGCAACCAACGCGCGTTTAGTAATTGCTCCCGCATATGCTGCGTTACGGCATGGAACTTGTTAGAGTTTTAGAGTGGCACGAAAGTGCAATTTGAGTGGTACCGCGGGTTGGTATACGATTCGTCTCAAAGGGGGAGGCCCTTTTGAGGCTTTTTTATTATAAAAACAGAAAGGAGATACTGCTATGAACCAAAAAACGGCAACGGCGCGCCTAACGGAAATTGCGGCGCGTATCAAGGAAATGCGTGAAGTAATGGGGTGGTCTAAGGAAGAAACCGCTCAAAAAACGCAGGTTTCCCTGCAAGAATATAACGCCTTTGAGGGTGGCACGGCAGATATTCCGTTTAGCTTTATTCACAAATGCTCGCTCGTTTTCGAGGTGGAGCTTACCGAACTGCTCGAAGGGCGCACGGCAACTCTTTCTTCTTACACCGTAACGAGAAAGGGCGGTGGACAGGAAACGGCAAAGGAGCAGGGCATCGATATTAAAAACCTTGCGCCCAAATTCCGCGATAAAATAGCCCAGCCTTACTGGGTGCGCTACGAATATTCCGCCGCGCAACAAAACAAGCCCATTCATCTCGCTACGCACAGCGGTCAGGAGTTTGATATCGTAATGAGCGGTAAGCTCAAAGTTCAAATCGGCGACCACGTGGAAATATTAGAAGAGGGCGATAGCATCTATTACAACAGCTCCACGCCGCACGGTATGATTGCCATCGGCGGGGAGGACTGCGTTTTTTGCGCCGTAGTATTGCCGGGAGAATCCGCCCCCGAGGAAACGGTGCGCAAAAGCATCGTGCTTGCGCGCAAGCACGAGCCGCTCGTATGCGAAAAATTTATTAGCGTAGAAGAGGACGAAACGGGCGCTCTGCAAAAAATAGACTTCCAAAACACCCACTCTTTCAACTTTGGGTTTGACATCGTAGACGAAATTGCCGAAAAATACCCCGATAAACTTGCGCTATTACACTTGGATAGCGCAGGAACGGAACGGCGCTTTACCTTTCTCGATATCAAACGCCATTCCAATCAATGCGCAAACTATTTCGCCTCGCTCGGCATTCAAAAGGGCGACCGCGTTATGCTGGCGTTAAAGCGACATTATCAGTTTTGGTTTTGTATGATTGCCCTGCATAAGCTGGGTGCGGTTGCCATTCCTGCCACGCATCAGTTAAAAGAGCACGATTTTGAGTATCGCTTTCAAGCGGCAGGCGTAAAAGCCGTTATTTGCACGGCAGACGACGATACGGCGGCAGTTGCCGAACGCGCGGCGGAACGCTGTCCAACGGTTTTGCATAAAATTATCGTCGAAGGCAGGGGAGAGCGTTGTTCCCGTAGCGGCTGGCACGATTTTAACGCAGAGTATCCCTTTTTCTCTCGTAAATTTTTGCGTGAAGAAAACGCGCCCGGCGGAGAGGATACCGCCATTATGTTCTTTACCTCGGGCACGACGGGCAATCCCAAAATGGCGGTGCATAAGCACACCTACGCGCTTGGGCATTTCGTTACCGCTAAATACTGGCATTGTTGCCAAAGGGACGGCTTACACTTTACCATTTCCGATACGGGCTGGGCAAAATCGCTATGGGGCAAGCTTTACGGGCAATGGCTGTGCGAAGGCGCGGTTTTCGTTTATGATTTCAATCGGTTTAACGAAAAGGAAATTTTGCCCATGTTCCAAAAATACGCAATTACCACCTTTTGCGCGCCGCCTACCATTTTGCGCATGCTGATCCGCGGCGATTTAAAGCAGTACGATTTTTCTTCCGTACGGCATATGACTACGGCGGGAGAGGCGCTCAATCCCGAGGTTTACAAGCAATTTAAGCTGGCAACGGGCTTGGAAATTATGGAAGGGTTTGGCCAAACGGAAACCACCCTTACCGTTGCAAACCTTTGGGGAACGCAACCCAAGGTAGGCGCAATGGGTAAAGCCTCTCCGCAGTTCGATCTCGATATCGTAAACGATAGCGGAAAATCTCTCGCCCCCGGCGAGGTGGGAGAAATCGTCGTGCGGACGGATCGCGGCGCGCCCTGCGGTTTATTTAAGGAATACTTCTTAGACGAAGAAAAAACCGCCGAGGCTTGGCACGACGGATTATACCATACGGGGGATATGGCGTGGAAGGACGAGGACGGCTACTTTTGGTACGTGAGCCGAAAGGACGACGTAATCAAATCGTCCGGCTACCGCATCGGGCCGTTTGAAATAGAAAGCGTTATTATGGAGCTGCCGTACGTGGTAGAATGCGGCGTTTCTGCCGTTCCCGACGAGGTTCGTGGGCAAGTGGTAAAAGCAAGCGTTGTTTTAACGCCCAACGTAACCCCGTCCGAGGAGTTAAAAAGGGAAATTCAAGCATACGTAAAAAGCCACACCGCGCCCTATAAATATCCGCGCATCGTAGAATTTAAAGCCGAACTGCCCAAAACGGTAAGCGGAAAAATTCAAAGAAGTAAATTATAATAAAAGTAAGCTTTTATATGGGCGGTTTTATTCGGTGAGAGGTTGACACCACCCCGGGAAAATGCTATAATAAATTTCTAAAATAGTACAACGTTGCGCTTTGCACACAGTAGATAAAAACGCAAACGCTTATAGGAGTAGAAAATGAAATACGAAATTACGGTAACCAAAACGACTGCGCCCAAGCAAAAGCCCACCGACGAAAAATCGCTTGG
>JAFOHH010000166.1 GCA_017421905.1 Clostridia bacterium | reverse complement strand
GGCTTGCGAGGAAATAGAGCAAACGACGGCATCGGGGTCTTTTACCACCGTAGCAAGATCAGAGCAAAGGGTTATCGTTTCGGGAAAGGTAACGTATTCGTTACGCCCCGTTTCTTTCAGTACGCGAAAGCTTTCTGCATCGTCAGGGCCAAAAGAGGTAACCTCGTTTCCCTTGCCTGCCAAATACCAGGCGATAAACGAGCCCCATCTTCCGCAACCAAGTACCGTAATTTTCATATCGTTCTCCTTTTCCCCCAAAAGGGGAAGGGGGTTATTTTTTTGCCGTAAAAAGGCTGGCTTTTTACAGCGGGCGGATGTTTGCCGCCTTGCCGCAAGAACGGAAGTATTCCGTTGCTGCTTTTTTGTGAGTTATAATTCCTTTCTATCGGAAAGGGCTTTAGAAAGCGTAACCTCGTCGGCATATTCTAATTCTGCGCCGATGGAAACGCCTTGCGCAAGCCGCGTAACCTTTACGCCGAGCGGTTTCAAAAGGCCGGAAATATACATGGCGGTTGCCTCCCCCTCTACGTCGGGATTGGTTGCCATAATTACTTCCTTAACGCCGCCTTTATAAACGCGCGCAAGCAACTCCTTTATGCGAATATCGTTAGGGCCGATGCCCTCCATAGTAGAAATCGTGCCGTGCAAAACGTGATAAACGCCCTTAAATTCGCGCACCTTTTCAAACGCGACGACGTCTTTGGGTTCTTTTACCACACAAATTACGCTTTCATCGCGCGTGCGGCAAATTTCGCATACCTCTTTATCGGTATAATTGCCGCAAACCGAGCAGTAGTGCACCTTTTTTTTGGCGGCAATAATTGCCTCTGCAAAGGCGATGGCTTCTTCCTCGGTCATATTTACCACGCGGTAAGCGTAACGCTGTGCCGTTTTTGCCCCAACGCCGGGGAGTTTGGAAAACTCGTTAATCAGCGTACCGATGGGCTCGATAAACACGTTCATACGTTACATCAATCCCCCGATATTACCAAACTTGCCTAATTTTTCTTGCGAAAGTTCGTCGGCCTGTTCTGCCGCGTCGTTATAGGCAGCCATAATGAGGTCTTCTAACATTTCGAGGTCGTCCATATCTACCGCATCGGGAGAAATGGAAACGCCGAGCATTTCCTTTTTACCGTTTAAAATTACTTTAACGATGCCGCCGCCCGAAGCGCCTTCGAGCTCGGCCTCCTCTAATTCTTCTTGCGCCTTTTGCATTTCTTCTTGCATTTTTTGCGCTTGCTTCATTAAATTTTGCATAGAGCCTCCGCCGAAACCTCCGCCAAAGCCTCCTCTTCCGTATCCTGCCATAGTCGTAATCTCCTTTTATTCTTTATCGTTTGCGGCAAAGCCGCGTTTTACCAGGTTTTAATTTTTTAAATTTTGCCGAACTTTAATTTTTAATTACAGAACTTTAATTTTTTTCGCGCACGGTAATCAGGTCGCTGCCAAAGGTTTTTTTCAACGATTCTACGTCCTGCTTAAACGAATCGGGACGCTCCCCGATTTTGCGCAAGTACAGTTCCTTTTGCGAAAGGGTGGCAAGTACCGCTTTTAACGCGTTAAAATTATCTTCCTTAACGAGAACACCGTACGCCGTTTCATCTGCAAACAGAGTAAGCGCATCGTCCGTTTCGTCCCCTTTTAATTCGGTGCAGGCAACCCACAGCATATGCTTGCCGCTGGTACGCAGTTTGCGAATTAACGCGCCGAGCAGCTTGCCCTTTGCTACGGGAGCGGGGGCTTGCTCTTTTTTTGCCGCGCTTGCGGCGGAAACGTAGCCCTCGGGCACGAAATCCTCCTCGGGCGGGGGCTCTAAACCTGCAAGCTCGCTATAATCGGGCGTTTGCGGTTTTTGGGGCGCTTGCGGCTTTTGGGGCGCTTGTTGTTTTTTGCTTTCCGTTTGCACGGGTTCTTCCGTAGGAGCAGAACGGTTTTCCTCCACCGTGGGAGCAAGCTCCCTAGCGGGCTCGTCTTGCCGCAGGCTTTCCGCTTGGGCGGTCTGCATAACGGGGGCTTGCATAGGTTGTTGCATAACGGGGGCTTGAGCGGCAAGCGTTTTTACCGTGGCAAGCTCTTCTTTTAATTTAGCAACCTCGTCGGTTAAAGCGTTTACGCGGAATAAAAGCGCCGCCATACACCTTGCGAAAACAGACCCTTGCAAAAATGCAAGGGTCTGTAAAAATGTGCATTATTTGCCCAAGAACTCCTTGGTAACTTCCACGATGTTCCGTGCGGACAGGCCAAAGGCATCCAGAACCTCATAAGCAGGGCCGGAGAAGCCGAACTCATCGTTGACACCGATGCGCTTGACGGGAACGGGATAAGTCTCGGACAGGAAGCTGCAGACAGCTTCGCCCAGACCGCCAACGACGGAATGCTCTTCGCAGGTGATGATCTTACCGCACTCCTTGGCAGCCTTCAGAACCAGCTCTTCGTCCAGAGGCTTGATGGTGGACATGTTGATGATCCGGGCATTGATGCCCATCTCAGCCAGTTTTTGACCAGCCTGAACAGCCTCGTAAACCATCAGACCGTTGGCAATGATGGCAACGTCGCTGCCGTCGCGCATAACTTCGCCCTTGCCGATTTCAAACTTGAAACCTTCCTCGTGGAACACGGGGACAGCCAGACGACCCATACGCAGATAGACGGGGCCCTTGTATTCGTAAGCAGCCTTGGTGGCAGCTTCGGCTTCCACACCGTCGG
>JAFOHH010000165.1 GCA_017421905.1 Clostridia bacterium | reverse complement strand
CTCACCGACCTCAACGAATATTTTAAAAATCAGGAAATGAGTGAGGAAAACCCCTATTCGGGCGTAATTCAAGGGCAAAACCTCATTTGCATTATGATCGAATCGGGCGAATGGTACGGCATAGACGAAAATTTAACCCCCACCCTATACGCGCTTACCACGCAGGGCTTTAGCAACGGCGAATATTACGCTCGTGATAAGACCAACCACTCCGAGGCAATTTCCATTTTGGGCTCTTACCCTGTGGAAACGCCCTTTACCAGCAACTATACCTCTAACGATACCTTGCTCGGTAACAACCTTGCGTTCACCCTCCCTTCCGTTTTGAAAAAGGACGGCTATACCACCTCTTATTTCCACAGCAACTGGGGCTCTTATTACGGCAGAGAAACCACTCACCCCGTATACGGCTTTACCAATTTCTACGGGCTGGAAGATTTAACTTCGCTTTCCTCTCACACGCAAACGAATAAGGATTTTTACGATTTCGAGCTCGATTCCGACCTGTTCGGTAAAAACTTAAATCTCATCGCCCCCACCACGGGCGAGCCCTTCTTCTCCTTCGTAACCACCCTCGTTACGCACGGCCATTATAACGAGCTTTTGGAAAACGGCGATTACACCGCCGATTTATCTCCCGAAGAAAAGGAAGAACGTTCCAATTCTTATGCGATTAAAGGGTTAGAGCCTTACTACGAACAAATCACTTACGAATATTTCTTGGAAAAATTCGGTGCGGAGCTCGCCAAAAAGGAAAACCTTTCGGAAAAAACCTTAAATACCGTTTATCTCCGCTATAAACGCTATCAAGCCGCTTATATGGATTTTGACCGCGGTATGGCAAAGCTCATTGCACATTTAGAAGAAAACGGTATGCTGGATAACACCGCAATTATGATGTTCGGCGACCATAACGCTTACTATTCGGGTCAGCATTACTACTTAAAGGGCATTGAAAAGGACGATTATGCCGACGTAAAATCGTACAACGTCGTTTATAGCATTTATTCGGGTAAATCGCCGCTTACCGTTCCTGCAACCGCGCAGTACGAGGCCTTTAGCCACGCAGGAGATAGCTCCTTCGCCCTTTCTTCTTATTATAAAACCGATCGTTTCAGCTCCTCGTTCTCTATCGTTCCCACCATGCTCGACCTTTTAGGGTATACCTATAATAAGGGCTTGTATATGGATGGCACGATGTTTGGCAGTCAGTCCGAAATCACCTTTATCTCGCGCGAATCGGGTATGCTCAACAACCAATATTTTTCTTCGGACGGCATTAAAATTTTAAACGTGGAAGAAGAGGATTTGGTCGAGGCAGACGTAAAAGCCTTCCGCGACGGCGTTGTAAAATACCTCAACAAGCAAATTTATTTTGAAAAGATGTATTTATACGACTTTTTCGCCCATGCAGACGAATACGAATATGCGGATATTTCCAAGCTCGTATACCTGCGCAACTCTTAATTTGTTATACGTAAAAGGCGTTTCCGTTTGGGAAACGCCTTTTTCATTGTAAATTTCATCGCTTTGCGCGCAAAAGCCTTTCTAAAAGGGCAACGGCAAAATACATTGCCCCGGCTAAGGCGCACAGGGTAACCGTCGCCGCCATAACGAGGTCCAGCTTAAACACCTGCCCGCCGTAAACGATTAAGTACCCAAGCCCTGCTTTACTGGCAAGGTATTCGCCCATAATAGAGCCAATCCAGCTCATTCCCACGTTTATTTTTAAGGCGGAAACGAAGGTCGGCAGGGAAGAGGGCAATACCAGCTTGGTAAAAATTTGCCACTTGCTCGCCCCAAAGGAAAGTAGTAAAAAAATCTTGCTTTTTTCGGTGGCGGCAAACCCGTTTTGCATGGTAATTACGGTAACGATTACGGTAACTAAAACGGTCATAAATACAATGGATTTCAGTCCCGTTCCCAGCCAAACGATAATAATCGGTCCAAGCGCAATTTTGGGTAGACTGTTCAAAACTACGAGGTAGGGCTCAAAAATTTTACTTGCCGCCGCCGACCACCAAAGCCCCACCGCAACCGCCGTTCCAAGCAGGGTTGCAATTACAAAGCCGAGCAGCGTTTCGTACAAGGTAACGCCGATATGGTGCAAATAGCCTTGGTCGGTAATCATTTCCTTTAACGCCTTTACAATGCGCGTAGGGCTGCTGGTAATAAAGGGGTCCAGCCACCCGATGCGCGTAGCCGTTTCCCACATAGCGAGTAAAACCAGAAGTAGCCCCACCTGCGCGCTAACAATCAGCGCGCTTTTTCGTTTTAGGGTAGAAAGGTACGTCTTATGCTCTTTGGTAAAAGGTTGTTTCATCTTTCGTTCAGCTCCTCCCAAAGCAGTTCAAACCACGCGCGGAAGTCCTTGTTTTCTCTTCGGGAAAAAGGCGTTTCGCCCTCCTTGTGCGGTATGGTATGAACGGTTTTTATTTTCGCAGGCCGCTTGGTCAGCACAAGGATGCGGTCGGCAATGGAAATCGCCTCGGCAATATCGTGCGTTACAAGTAGCGCCGTCTTTTTTTCGCCCTTAATAATGGAATACACGTCGTCGCAAACGTTTAGCCGCGTTTGGTAGTCTAGGGCGGAAAAGGGCTCGTCTAGCAGCAAAAGGTCGGGCTGAAAGGACAGCGTTCGAATCAGCGCCGCGCGTTGCTTCATTCCGCCGGAAAGCTGGTGCGGGTAGTAGTCGGCAAACTCCCAAAGCCCGTATTTTTTTAGCAGTTCGTCGGCATATTTGCGTTTTTCGTCGGTTAAGGCGTGCTTAATTTCCAAGGGGAGTAGCACGTTTTTCCGTATGCTGCGCCAAGCAAACAGCTCGTCGCGTTGCAGCATATATCCAATAAAATCCTCGGTTTTTTTACCTGCGGCGTGCGGAAAGGTAACCCTGCCCTTGGTGGGCGGAATCAGCCCCGCAATAACCGAAAGCAGAGAGGTTTTACCGCAACCGCTCGGCCCCACTACGGCAACGAATTCTCCTTCCTTTAAGGAAAAATTTAGGTTTTCAAACGCCAAAGTTTCCCGCTCTTTGGTGTAATAGGTGAGGGAAACCCCCTCCATTTTCATCAGTTCCTTCATCCTTTCATCCTCACAAAACAAGTTGGCGCAAGCCCGTTTTCTTGCAACGCTTTTGCTTTAAACGGCAGTAATTTCTCCGTAAACCTCTTCCGCGAAAGCATTGTTGGCAAGTGCGGAAAAGCTTGCGTATTCCTTTAATTCTCCCGCGCTCATCATTACCGTTTGCAGGCGGATAAAAGAAGATTCCGTCATCGCCATATTTCCCATCCACGCATCAATCGCAAGGTAGCGTTTTACAGAGGCGGCAAGCGATTCAACCGAAGTCCCCGTAAAGGAAGGAGCAATCGCCGCGCCGATTTCCTCGGGCGACTTTACCTTCATATCGCAAAGGGCGCGTTGCAAAGCGCGCAAAAAGCCCTTTACCTGCGTTTTGTTCTTTTCAATATAGCTCTTTTTCGCCATAAAGCAGGTATAGGGAATTTCTCCGCTTTCCTCCCCAACGCTGGCAACGATATAGCCCTTTCCCGCAGCCTCAAACTCACTTGCCGTAGGCTCGAACAAGGTAACGTAGTCGCCCACGCCCCCTTCAAACGCCCCCGCCATCAGGTTAAAGGCAACGTCCAAATTTAACGTAACGTTCGTGCCGTTCATTAAGCCGTGTTGCTTGCACACGTATTCAAACGTCATGGCAGGCACGCCCCCTCTGCGCCCGGCAATCACCGTTTTTCCCGCAAGGTTTTTCCAAGAAAAATCAGGCTCTTTTTGGCGAGAAAGGAGAAAAGACCCGTCGCGCTTTGTTAGTTGTCCAAAAACCTGAACGTAATCCTTGCGCCCTGCCTCGTAAACGTAAATTGCGCTTT
>JAFOHH010000164.1 GCA_017421905.1 Clostridia bacterium | reverse complement strand
CTTACGGCTACCGCCTTTATGGCAAGCGGACTTAAAAACGCTACCGACGCACTTTCCGTAACCATTCGCGGCAACGGTGCTTGCGGCCATATCGTAACGGCGGCAAACAGCAATTTAGAGTTGCGCGGCATGATCGATAACCCCACCGCCCGTCTTGCCCCTAACGAAAAGGGTAAGCTGGACGTGGCAGGCGCAGTAGGTAGAATAGGAGAGCTTACCGTAGTGCGTTCTATGGGCTTAAAAGAGCCTTACGTTGGCACTTGCAAGCTCGTTAGCGGAGAGCTTGCCGAAGATTTTGCCGCATATTACGCTTATTCCGAACAACAGCCTACCGCAATGGCGCTTGGCGTTGGCATCGATACCGACGGCACTTGCTACGGTGCAGGCGGCGTGGTATTTCAACCCCTGCCCGATGCGGGAGAGGAGGAAATTGCGATGGTAGAGGCCGTTTTGCCGCGCCTTACCAACGTTTCCGCCCTGTACCGCGATATGGAGGCGGAAGAGGTTTTAGACGAAATTTTGGGCGGCGGCTTTTATTTCGAGCAGCCCCTTTCCTACCATTGTCAATGCTCCAAAGAGCGTTTTGCCGCTAAGCTTACTACGCTTGGCAAGCAAGAATTAGAAAACTTAATCGCGCAGGACGGGAAAATTGAAGTTAAGTGCGATTTCTGCCAAAAAACGTATACGTATTACGAAAACGACGTACAGTCGATGACGGAGAAATATGAAAGATAACGTAATTGCTTTCCCGGTGGATGGCGATTTGTACCGAGAACTTGCCTTGAAAAAGGCAGAAGGGGAGGACCTTTCCGGTGCGCTCGTTTTATACCGCAAAGCCATGCAATTACAACCGAATAACCCCTTCGTGCAGTTAGATCTTGCCGAGGTTTACGCGCAAATGCGCCTATACGACCGTTCCATTTATCACTTATTCCGCGCCCTGCAAAGCGGTAATTTTTCCGCGGTTAACGATGCTCTTCCCATGCTTGCGGAGGTGTGCATTTTTGCAGGCGATTATGCGGCAGGCTCTTACTATATGCAGCGCGTCGCCGAGGAGTGCGACGATAGCGAGCCTCTCTATAGCGACGAATTTTTAGAATATTTGCAGCAGGTCAGCGAAGAAAATCCCCCTTTCCGCTTGGTATACCCGCCCGAAAGCGTCGATTACGGCGTTACGATAGAAGAGGGCAGAAGGCTGATGAAAATCGGTCAGCATTTAGAGGCGATAGAAACGCTTTCTAAAATTCCTGAAACCTCCGCCGATTATACCGAGGCGCTTTGCCACCTCTCCCTCGCCCATTTTTTAGCGGACGATCACGAGCGGGCGGAAGAGACCGCTCTTTTGGCCTTGCAAAGAGAGCCGGACTGCGTATTTGCGCTAACCGATCTCGTTTCGGTTCTTTGCGCAGGGGAAAAACGCGCCGCCGCAGAGCCTTATCTTATCAAGCTCCGCGCGGTAGAAACGCAAGACCCCGATACCCTGCTTAAACTTGCCACCGCCTTTTGCGAGGCAGGCGAACACCATAGTGCAGAGCGCGTTTTATCCAAGCTTTGCGCCCTTACCCCCTACAATTTAACGGCTTTATACCTGCACGCCGTTGCGGCGTATAATACCGAGCAGTTTGAGGATGCAAAGCGTTCGTTAACAGCCTTTCATACCCTAATGCCAAACAATCCCGTTGCGCTTTACGTATGGAATCTTGTAAAGAGCCGAGAGGAGGGCAAAAAACCGCGCAAGGGCAAAATTCCCACCAAACTTCCTTACGTGTTCACCATGCCGCCCGAAGGCATTGCCGAATGCGCCG
>JAFOHH010000163.1 GCA_017421905.1 Clostridia bacterium | reverse complement strand
TGATCACCCACGAATATTTGAAAATTTTGTACAAAAACGCCAAAAATGCAGAAAAAAACGCGTTTTCGTTAGCAATTCTCTGTGGAAAACATCGTTCAAAAACCCCAAAAATGTGGAAAAGTAACGCCTATTTTCCTAAAAATGTGGATAACTGCCCTAAAAAGGGGCAAAATAAGCGGTTTTTTCTTCTTTTTGTGGGAAAGTTGCAAAACGGTGTGAAAATTTCGCAAAATTTGTCGAACAATGTATGAAAAAAGCCGCCGTTTGGGCGGCTTTCATTATCACAAAAAGGCGGCTTTCGGTATTATAACAACAAGGAGTCGTCGGCTTTCGTCGTTGTAAAAGGAGCGGCTTTCGTTGTTGTAAAAGGAGCGACTTTCGTTATGGGGAAAATGGCGGCTGATACTACCCTGCTTTTTCAAACAGGCGCAGGCAAAGCACGGTCATATCGTCGGCAGGGCTTCCGCCGCTACGCAGCTTGGCTTGGTGCAAAATGTTGTTGGCAAGCGTTTGGGGGTTGCGTTCCTTGCAAAGAGAAAGAAAGTCTAAAAAATCGCTTGCAGAGCCAAAGGCATCGGTAACGCCGTCGCTCGTTAAAATTAAAACGTCGCCGGCAGAAAGGGTATCCGTGCAAATTTCGGGGCGAATATCCTCTAAAATGCCCAAAGGAAGAGCGTTTCCCGGTACGATGGAAATGCCCTCTTTTTTCATAGTAAAGCCATACGGTGCGCCGATTTTAATAAAATCGCATCGGCCGGAGGCAAGGGAAATGGCGGCAACGTCCAGGGCGGCAAAATTTTCTTCCGTACGGGCGGAAAGCAGCTTGTTTACTGCCGAAAGCACCACCTCGGAGCAAAAGCCTGCGCGGTAAAAGCTTTCTATCAGCGTCATGGCAAAGGACGAAACGGTTTGCGCCTCCTTGCCGCTACCCATTCCGTCCGATACGGCAATTAAAAATCCGTCCGCGCCAAGGCGCAACGTAGAATGGGTATCGCCCGAAATTTCGCTTCCTTCCTTTTTGGCAGAGGCAATGCCAAAGGCTGCGTCCAGCCGCGGCGCAGGGCGAAAGGTAATAAGCCTGCGGCCGTTTTCGGCATCTGTTGCCTCATAGGGGATAAGGGGGCGTTCTACCGCCTCCGACACGCGCGAGGAGATATAGGAAAGGCGCGCCGTTTCCGCCTCGCTTAAAATAAGGCAGACCGTGCCGCGCTCTTCAACCAAAATTTCTTCGGGGAAAATCCCCTTTTCGGCTAAAGCGGTGTAAATTTTTTGTTCCTTTTTACGGTCGCTAAAGCAAAGCGTGCCGCATTCGACAGAAAGGTTTTCCAAAACCTCGGCAACGCCGCCCGCCTGCGCCCCCACAAGTTTTTTGGCAAGGCAGGCGTTTTCGCGGTCGAAAAGCCGCTCGCGATAGCGCGCAAGTAGTTGGTTGGCGCAAAACAGCAGGTTGTTGGGAAAGAGGCATTCTCTAAGGAGGCTACCTGGTAAATCGAGCATGGTAATGCGCCCTTTGGTAATGCCTATCGCAATAGCCTTTTCTACGTCTTGCAGGGTTTCGTTGCGTATTTTCATACACGTATCGCGGTTTTTGCAACGTTCGCACACCTCTTGTACCACTTCCTCGGCAATGGCGGCCCCTTCTTTGGCGTCGGAATGGCAGGCGGTTTCTTCGGCGGCGAACAGCGTTTCAATTTCCCGAAAAACGGCGGCGAGGTTCATCATTTTGGCGGAAAGAAGGGTGCGATCGCGATTGATGGCGGCGCGCGTTAGGCGTTTTTCTTTGCGAGAGGAAAGGGCGTTTTCCCACTTTTTGATAAGAGAAGAAGGCAGTAGCAAATACACTAGCCCCGCCGCGCCAAGCGAAACGGCTTGCGGCAAGGAAAAGGGCAGCAGCTGTAGCCACAGGGCAAATGCGGCGTATACGAAAAGGGGCGTTACGGCGGCGAAAAAGCGAGGAGAGGTGGATAGGGCAACCGCAAGTGCCGCGCAAATAAAAAACAGACCGCACGGGGCAAGAGAAT
>JAFOHH010000162.1 GCA_017421905.1 Clostridia bacterium | reverse complement strand
GTTAGCGGATTTGTCCGTTTCCGCGCACGACGTATTTATAAGAAACGAGCTCTTCCAGCCCCATAGGTCCTCTTGCATGCAGCTTTTGGGTGGAAATGCCTATTTCGCAACCCTTGCCAAATTCGCCGCCGTCGGTAAAGCGGGTGGAGGCGTTGTGGTATACCGCCGCGCTGTCTACCGCGTTTAAAAAGGCTTCTGCCGTTTGGGGGTTGGTCGTGATAATGCAGTCGCTGTGGTGGGTAGAATGCTCGGCAATGTGCAAAATTGCTTCGTTTACCGATTTCACCGTTTTCACAGCGAGGATATAGTCTAAAAATTCGGTATGGAAGTCCTCTTCCGTAGCAGGCTCGCCGCAAAGGTAGGCGGCGGCGTTTTCGTGCACCAAAAAACGCACGGGCGGCTTGCCTTGCGTAGTTCGGTCCTCGGTAAGCCTTTTTTGCAAACGGGGGAGAATTGCGGGCGCAATTTTTTCGCCAACCAGCAGTACCTCCTCGGCGTTGCAAACGGAAGGACGGGAGGTTTTTGCGTTTTCTATAACGGAAAGGGCAAGGTCTATATCCGCCTCGTCGTCTACGTATACGTGGCAAATGCCCGTACCCGTTTCTATGCAAGGAACGGTGGCGTTTTGCACGCAGGAGCGAATTAGTCCCGCACCGCCGCGCGGAATGAGCACGTCTACCCTTCCGCTTGCCGTCATAAGCGCGGTGGCCGTTTGACGAGAAGCGTCCTTAGGCATATTGATATAATCGGGGTTTTCACCCATTTTTTCGAGAGCCCCGCGCAAGGCGGAAACGATTGCCATAGCAGAGGCATACGCCTCTTTTCCACCCTTTAACACGCAGGCGTTTCCCGATTTCAGCGCAAGGGCTGCCGCATCGGAGGTAACGTTGGGGCGGCTTTCGTAAATAATGGCAACAACGCCTAGCGGCACGGTAATTTTTTGCATAAAAAGTCCGCTACTAAGGGTGTTTTCCTGCAAAATTTTGCCTACGGGGTCGGGGAGGAGGGCAACCTCTTTTATGCCCTTTGCCATCGCAAAAATACGCTCTTTATTTAGGAGAAGGCGGTCTATCATGGCGTCTGCAACCACGCCCTTTGCCGCGGCAACGTCCTTTTTATTTGCGGCAAGAATTTCCTCGCACGCATCCTCTAAGGCGGTTGCCATTTCCAGCAGCATGCGGTTTTTTTCTTCGCTTGTTTTTAAGGCGAGCTCGCGCGCGGCAACGCGCGCGCGTTGTAATAATAGGTCAAGATCGGTTAAAGATTGCTCCGTTTGGGGAGGGGTGGGAAAACGTTTGTCCATTTAAGCCTCCTTTTTGGGGAAAAAGCGCGTTCCTACGGCTTTTCCGTTTGCAATATCGTATAAAATATCGGGATCTTCTCCGCTGGCAATAATCATTTCTGCGCCGCTTGCGGTGGCAATTTGCGCGGCGTGCAGCTTGGTTTGCATACCACCCGTACCGAGGCTAGAGCCCGCCGCCCCTGCTAAGGCTAAAATTTCGGGTGTAATTTCGTATACGCAGGGGATAAGCGTTGCCCCTTCGTCCTTTCTCGGGTCTGCGGTATAAAGCCCGTTGATGTCGGATAGGATCACGAGGAGGTCTGCCTTTACGCTTTCCGCTACGAGGGCGGAAAGGGTATCGTTGTCGCCCACCTTAATTTCTTCGGTGGCAATGGTATCGTTTTCGTTAATTACGGGAAGAACGTTTAGCTCCAGCAAACGGCTAAGCGTGTTGGAAAAGTTTTGGTGGCGGTCTTCGTGCGAAAAGTCGGAGCCGGTAAGCAGAATTTGCGCAACCGTAACGCCGCATTCCGAAAACAGGCGGTCGTAAACGTACATCAGTTCGCATTGTCCAACGGCGGCGGCCGCTTGCTTGGTGGGGATATCGGTGGGTTTTTCCGTTAAGCCGAGCTTTCCTACCCCCATGCCAATTGCGCCTGAGGAAACCAA
This sequence comes from Clostridia bacterium, assembly GCA_017421905.1. Classification (GTDB taxonomy): domain Bacteria; phylum Bacillota; class Clostridia; order Christensenellales; family Borkfalkiaceae; genus SIG402. Next base: position 570 of record JAFOHH010000162.1, on the reverse strand, counting down.
AATTACGTCGTGTCCGCTATTTTTCAAGTCGGAAAGCGCGCGGCACAGCGCACTCGTGCGGCGCATATGTACCTTTCCGTTGGCGTGCGCCAGGGTAGAAGTTCCAACCTTAACAACGATTTTCATGAGTAAAATCCTTTTATAAAACGTTTTTTCAAATTATACCGCAAAAAACCGCTTTCGTCAAGCAAAGGCGGTTTTTTTACTATGTTAGTGCTAAAATTTATATTAAGTTTTCGTGTTTTCCACGTCTTTTGGGGGTTAGGTTGGAAAATTGTCCTCGTCTTTTGGGGGCTGCGTTGGGAAATTGTCCTCCGGAAAGAGCGGAAGAGAGAAAATTTGGTGGGTTTTTACGTCTGCCGTTTTATTTTTTTGCCGCGGCTGCTCTTTTTGCATTTTTCGTTTTTGCTCTTCGTGGCGCAACAAAAAATTTTGATAGCGCTGCTCGGGCGAGGTTTGCGGCGCAAAGGGGTTGGTGCTAGAAGGAGGCGCAGCGCCGGGGCTAGATTCCTTTTCATAGGGGGAATTTTGACCTCCCTCGTCGGTTTTTTGCTTTTTAGGGGTATCTAT
>JAFOHH010000161.1 GCA_017421905.1 Clostridia bacterium | reverse complement strand
TATCAGCAATTTGGCGACCTGAAGGGGGCTCGAACCCCTGACCTCTAGCGTGACAGGCTAGCGTTCTAACCAACTGAACTACCAGGCCAAAAAGAAAATGGGGAATGTAGAAGAAGTATTTGGTGGGCCTTCACGGACTTGAACCGCGGACCAATCGGTTATGAGCCGACCGCTCTAACCACTGAGCTAAAGGCCCTAATCCTTCGTATGGTCGGGGTGAAGAGACTCGAACTCCCGGCCCCATGGTCCCAAACCACGTGCGCTACCAAACTGCGCTACACCCCGTAGTTTCGCGAAGTCATTCACAACGCTTGCATATAATACAATATTTCTAAAGTTTTGTCAACGGTTTTAACGCACTTTTCTAAATTTTTTTTGAAAAATATTTTCCCTTTGGTTTTTCGACGATTTTGCCTTTTTCTCGTCCAAAACCGCCAAAAAATTTTTAAAGCGGTTTGCTACAATGTAAAAAAACGGAGGGAGCTATGGAACTGAATTATTATCTTGCGGAAAGCGGTCTGTATTTGTGCCTTTGCGGAGAGTTGGACGAATGCGCCGCCGCGCGTATCCGCACCCGTTTAGACGAAATTATCACCTGCCACTTAACGGCAAAGCGCGTGGTGTTCGATCTGTCCGGCCTTAAGTTTATGGATAGCACGGGCGTGGGGGTTATTCTCGGACGCTACAAAAAATACGCTAAATTTTTGCCCTTTTTTATTGCCAACCCCTCGCCTGCGGCACACCGCGTGCTCGGCATCGGCGGTATTTACGATATTATGCCCCTTTGCGGCTAAAGGAGAACTGTATGGAAACTATGCAAAATCAAATGACGATGACCTTTTTCTCCCGTTCGGAAAACGAAGCGTTTGCAAGAAACGCCGTTGCGGCGTTTGCCTTGCCGCTTTCTCCCACGGTAGAAGAAATAGGCGATATTAAAACCGCCGTGTCGGAGGCGGTTACCAACTGCATCGTGCACGCTTATCCTAAAAGCGGGGGCGAAATTACCGTTTTTTGCGGATACGTTGGCGACGAGCTTACGGTAGAGGTTTCCGACCGCGGCAGCGGCATAGAGGACGTTTCTCTCGCTATGCAGCCCTTTTATACCACGGGTGCGGAAACCGAACGCTCCGGCATGGGGTTTACCATTATGAAAACCTTTACCGACGGGCTTAGTGTGCGCTCGGAAAAGGGCAAGGGTACGACGGTTACGATGAAAAAGAAAATCGGGCGAAGCGATGCTGAGTAAAGAAGAAACCGAGCGTTTATTATGCCGCGCCAAGGAAGGCTGTAAGGAGGCAAAGGAGCGTTTGATTGCGGAAAATTCACCGCTTATTAAAAGTGCCATTCGCCGTTACCGCGGTAGGGGTGTGGAGTACGAGGATTTGTACGAAATCGGCTGCATCGGTTTTTTAAAGGCGATAGCGGGTTTCGATTTTTCGTACGGGGTAAAGTTTACCACCTACGCCGTTCCCATGATAGCAGGCGAGGTTATGCGTTTTTTGCGCGACGACGGAACGCTTAAGGTTTCTCGCAGCTTAAAAGCGCTTGCCGCCAAGGTTACCGCATATATAGAGGAGGCAAAAACCCTACGCGGCACAAGTCCTACGGTAGAGGAGCTTGCCAAGCAGTTTGGTGTAGAGCCGCAGGAAATCGTTTACGCCATCGGTAGCGCAAAAATGCCCGTTTCCCTTTCGGGGAAGGAGGAAGGGGAGGAGCGCGGTGTAGAGCTGATCGACCGCATTCCTGCAAAGGAAAATATCGACGACGTAATCGATAAAATTTTGTTAAAGGATGCCATACAAAGCCTTACGGAGCGAGAGAGAAAAATCGTAATGCTGCGCTATTTTCGCGATAAAACGCAATCGGACGTGGCGCAGGTGCTCGGCATTTCGCAGGTGCAGGTTTCTCGGTTGGAAAATAAAATTTTGCAAAAGCTGCGCGAAAAGCTGTAAACGTTTCCTCCATAGCCTGCAGGAGTAGCCTTGCAGTATATTTTCAGTTGCCCCGTTTGGGGAAGTGCTAAATCCGTTCGCTACCGTAAGCTCCAAACGCACCGCACGTTATTATGAATATCCCAAACCCTTGTGTTATAAGAAAAAGCCTCGCCCACTAAACGGTGGGCGAGGCGTATTTTATGCCGAAATTTTTGTAGCATCGCAAAATT
>JAFOHH010000019.1 GCA_017421905.1 Clostridia bacterium | reverse complement strand
ATTTACCTTTTCGTTGGATATTGCCCCCGCGATTGAACGAATTCCCTTGGGGAAACCACCTTTAGGAGCAGTTAAATTAATGCCGACGCCGAGAATTGCGTAGGAAAGCTGACCGTTTTCGGCATTGATTGCCCCTTCGGTTAAAATGCCGCAAATTTTGCGGTCGTTAAGATAAACGTCGTTTACCCATTTAATTTGGCAGACGTGGGTGGGAAAAAGACGTTCGATTGCGCGGCAAACGCATACTGCCGCCGTTGTGGTGATGCGAATGCTTTGCGAAAAAGGAACGTTTGGGCGAAGAAGGATGGAAAAATAAAGCCCCGTTCCCTTGGGTGAATGAAAACTTCTGCCCTTTCTGCCCCGCCCTGCTGTTTGCGAATGGGCCACGATAACAGTGCCTTCTTCCACGCCTTGCTCGGCTAAATTTTTGAGGTAGGTATTGGTGGAGGGCAAGGAGTCGAAAACGGATACCTTTACAAAAGGCAAATCGGTTTTTAACAGCGATTGCAAAGAGTTTTCTATAACGAGGGATTGCTCTTTTTCCAAGCGGTAACCGCTGTTGGTACAAGAAGAAATTTCGTACCCCTCCTGCCGCAAAGACCGAACTGCCTTCCATACCGCATTGCGCGAAACGCCTAATTTTTGCGCGATTTTTTCACCGGAAAGAAAGCTGTTTTGCTCACTTTTTAAAATTGTTAAAACGTTATCTTTAATTTGAGTTTTCATACCCGTATCATACCAAAAAAAAATCCGATTGTCAACCAAAAGTAAATTTGTTTGGTGACAATCGGACAAGGATTTTCCCTATTTGGTTTAGCAATGCTAAAAGCAGATTTTTAACTGCAATTTATGCATTTTTTGCGGAAAGTTCTTCTTTTTCGGGCGGGGAAATCATTTTCTTTTTTATAACTTTATTCCAAAGAACGAGCAAAATGACGACGTAAATAAAAATGGTAATCGCCCAGGAAATGGGATAAGAAATATAAAGCGTGGGGAGGGTGTGGCTTTGCCGAAACACCGTAAAAATCCAAAAGATACGGAACCCGCAAACGCCGATAAAGCTTACGATCATCGGGACGAACGAGTAGCCCATTCCGCGCATTTGTCCAACCAGAACTTCCATCCAACCACAACAAACGTAAAGCAAACAAATATAGCGCAAACGCACCAACCCGTAAGCAATAGTTTCCGGTGTATCCGTGTAAAAACGCAGTAAATACTTCCCGAGCAGGAAACAACCTCCTCCCATTACAACGCCCACGACCGTTACGATACCAAAGGCGATAAAAAGCACGTTTTTAACGCGATCCCACCGACCTGCGCCGCAGTTTTGCCCCACAAAGGTAAGCGTTGCTTGATATACGGCGTTCATAGAAGTATAAACAAACCCTTCTAAATTAGCGGCAGCGGAGTTTCCGGAAACGGCGATAGGGCCAAAGGAGTTAATTCCCGACTGAATAAGCACGTTGGAAATAGAAAAGAGCGAGCCTTGAATGCCGGCGGGAAGACCGATACGAGCCATAAACCAAAGCTCCGTTTTATGGATGCGGAGTTTTTTAAAAGAAAGGTGTACTGCCCCTTTTTCTTTTCTTAAAAAGAAAAGAACCATACTGCAAGCGTAGGCCTGCGAAACGACCGTAGCGATTGCAACGCCGTCTACCGAACGGCCAAAACCGATTACGAGGATCATATTGAGGCCAACGTTTAAGATGCCCGACGTTGCAAGAGCAATTAACGGACGGCGCGTATCGCCCATTCCGCGCAAAATTGCTGCCCCGAAGTTATAAAGCATCGTAAAAGGCATTCCACCAAAATAAATGCGGACGTAAAGAGAGGAAAGATCGATAACTTCTTCAGGCGAATTCATCCAAACAAGTAGCGTTTTAGCCATAACAATGCCAAAAATGCCAACGAAAACGCCGAATATAATCGATATAAAAATGGACGTATGTACGGCACGGGAAATGCCTTCCTCGTTTTTTTCTCCCACATAGCGCGCAATAAGAACGTTTGCCCCAACGGATAGACCAATAAACAAGTTGACGATGAGGTTAATAAGCGCGCCCGTAGAACCGACGGCGGCAAGCGCATAATCGTCTGCCCAGCGACCTACAACGGCAAGATCTGCCGCATTATAAAGCAGTTGCAAAATACCCGTAAAAAGCACGGGGAGCGTGAAAGCAATCATTTGCGGAAGCAATTTACCCGTAGTCATATTCTGTTTTAAAACTTTACTTTGCACGGTAAATTACCTCCTTTTTATTGCGTTTTTTCTCTTTATAAGGCGTTGAAAAGCCTTGCTTAAATAGAACAAAAGAGCCACCGTGGACAACGCCTATCGGTGGCTCGAATTTGTTATGAAATTATTGAGTAATAAGATCTGCGTAAGCGTTCTTATAGGTTTTTACCATAGAAGCGTTATCGCGGTATTGGTTGAATACTTCGTTTTGCTTTTCGTTAAGAATATTGTCGTGAACGGAATCCATAATCGCAGTTTTAAAGCGATAGGTAAACGTTCCGAAAACGTCCATATCTGCTTCGACAAGCTCTTCTGCCGTACCGGCGGAAATTGCTTCGGTGCAGTATACGATGTGCCAACCGTAATCGGTACCAACTACAACGTAGTTACCTGCGCCTTGAGAAACAACGTCTCTTGCTGCGTTTGCAAATTCTGCAACAAAGCTTTCGGTTGCGTTATCGGACGGCTTGGGTGCGGAAACGTAGCCCTTGAAGGAGTTGAGGTTTCCCGTATCGCTGCTGTAAGCAAACATAAGATCCATAAATACTGCTTTTGCAGTTTCGAGGTTTGCAAGCTCTACTTGACCTGCTGCATAGTAGTTAGTACCTGCAACGTCTTTAGCAGTAGCATTCATTAAGGTGTTTACCTTAACCATGAAATCGCTCATGGGAACTTCGTCAATATCAAAGCAATATTTAACTTTATCTTGCTTGCCGGGCTTCGTAGTAATTTCTACTCTTTCGCCGCTTTCTTCGTTATATACCGTTCCGCCGAAGGGGATGCCTTCCGTTTTGCAGTAATCCTTACCAAAGGTTTTAGTTTCAAAATCGAAATCGTAACCAGCGGTAATCCAGGTTTCACGAAGGTCTTTTGCTACGATGCCTTGGAGAAGAGCTGCGCGGATTGCTTCGTAATCGTCTTCGATGAT
>JAFOHH010000018.1 GCA_017421905.1 Clostridia bacterium | reverse complement strand
TTTCACATTCCTCACAAGCGGCAATTACGTCCCTTCTCGTTACGTGTTCCATGGGGGATACCCCTCCTTTTTTACTTCCTCCCTATTATAGCCAAAAGGGAGAAAGTAGGCAAGCAAATGACCGTTTTTGTTTGGTAGAATTCTATTCTAACCCTAATTCAGTAAAATTTTTCTCTACTTAAAGTAGAATTTGCTTGAAAAAGCAGGAAATCCGTGCTATAATGCGGGTATGGAAAACGTAAAACAGATTATTGCTAAAAATTTAGTGGAATTGCGCAAGCAAAACCGCCTAACGCAGTTAGAGCTTGCCGAGCGGTTGAATTATTCGGATAAAGCCGTTTCCCGTTGGGAGCGGGGCGACACCTTGCCCGATATCGACGTGCTTTGCCGCATTTGCGAAATGTACGGCGTTACCTTTGACTACCTCACGCACGAGGGCACGAAAAAGGAAAAGGACGTTTTTACCAAAAAGCGGGAAAACAGCAACAAAATCGTCATTACCCTGCTTGCGGAAGTGGTGGTTTGGTTTCTTGCAACCCTGCTTTTCGTGTACGAAAAAACGCTAAACGGCGTAAACTTTTGGCAGGCGTTCGTTTGGGCAGTTCCCCTTTCGTCCATCGTGGGCATTGTATTTAACGCCATTTGGGGCAAGAAAAAGTGGACGCTCCTCCTCGTTTCCGTGCTCGTATGGAGCTTGCTTGCCGCAGTTTTCGTACAAGCACTGGGAAAAGGCAACATTTGGCCTATTTTCCTTTTGGGCGTGCCCGCACAAGTTGCCATTTTGCTTTGGGCGAATCTTGGTAAAACGCCCCACCGTGAGCAGTTTATCGGATTAGAAGAAAAGAAACGCAAAAAAGCCGAAAAAGCCGCGCGCAAAGCAGAAAAAAAGGGGCTTGAGGCAAACACCGCCCCAATAGAACCCGTCCCCGCGCAAGGCTTTAGCGAAGAAGAACAATCACCGCGTCTAAAACACGGCAAAACGACTAGCCGTATCGAGGCGGAGGAGTACGTGGAAACCGATTTAGAAGAGGTTGCTATGGAAATGGCTGCCCCGTCAGATAGCCAAAGCGAATAATCCCCGTCCTATCAACAAGTTTGCCCGTTATAACGGAAAAGCCCTTTGTTAACGGGGATGAAAATTTATAAATTTAACACCACGCGCAATTAAATTTTTATTCGGAAAAGAATAGCCGCCGAACCCAAAGCCTTGGGTTCGGCGGCGTTTATTTTTTAGTTGGATGGTTTTTTAGGCAATTTTGCAAAGCTGTAACTATTTTTGCAACAAAAAATGAAAAGTTTTATCATGTTACACGGTTTTTAGATGAAATGAGGATCGTTTACGGCGAAAGCTCTCTTCGTTTCATGTGAAAACCCACCAAAAATTTTTTTATTTTTTGATAAACCCATCGTTTTTTATTAAAAAGGAGGTTGCCATTACAGCTCTCTCCTTTTTCCCATTAAAACAACCGCCGCACCAATAGGCGCGGGCAAGCGGTTAAACAATTCGCCCTGTCGCGGCCTTATAGCAATTGCTTTTTTATTTG
>JAFOHH010000160.1 GCA_017421905.1 Clostridia bacterium | reverse complement strand
TCCTTCTCTAACCATCGAAAAAGTTGTGGCTGCAGCAGGCAAAGAAATGGGTAAAGAACTTTCTGTTAAGAGATTCGTTCGTTTTGAAATGGGCGAAGGTCTTACGAAAAAGAGCGAAAACTTGGCTGAAGAAGTTGCAAAGCAAGTTGCAAAGGCACAAGCGTAATTACTTCAAAAGCATTTTGGCAGGGAACACAACTTCATCGTTGTGTTCCCTGTTTTATCGTAACAAGAAATTTTTAAGGAAGGTCTAACATGGCGGCAACGTATAAAAGAGTTCTCATCAAGCTCAGCGGAGAGGCCCTTGCAGGTGAAAAGGGCTTTGGCATCGATCACGAAGTGTTAAATCGCGTCGCAGGCGAAATCGTTTCGGTTGCAAAAACGGGCATACAAATTGCGCTCGTTATCGGCGCAGGTAATTTTTGGCGCGGCAGACAGGGTTCGGATATGAACCGTGCCACGGCAGACCATATGGGTATGCTCGCCACCGCACTTAACGCTTTGGCAATGCAAGATGCGTTCGATAGACTCGGTTATCCTTCCATCGTGCAATCGGCACTTACGCTTGGCTCGGTTGCAGAGCCCTTCCATTTAAGAAGGGCAATTTCCGCACTTAGCGAGGGTAAAATCATTATCTTCTCGTGCGGAACGGGTAGTCCGTTCTTTACTACCGATACGGGGGCAGCGCTTCGTGCGGCAGAAATCGAAGCAGACGCTCTTCTTCTTGCTAAAAACGTGGACGGAATTTACGATTCCGATCCCAAAAAGAACCCCAACGCAAAAAAATACGACAAAATTAGCTATATGGACATTATCGAAAAGGGCTTAAAGGCAATCGATCTTTCTGCTGCGGCGATGTGTATGGAAAACAAAATCCCCGTAATAGCGTTTGCGTTGTTTGAAAAAGAAAGTATTAAAAAAGCGGTATCCGGCGAGCCTATCGGCACGATTATCGAATAACGCGTTCATAAAATATCATTATAACGGAGGAATCGGTTATGGAAAACGAAAAGATGGAAGAAATGTTATTAGAACTCTCTGACAGAATGGATAAAACCGTCAGCGTATTAAAAGAAGATTTTGCTGCAATTCGCGCAGGAAGAGCAAATCCTCATATTCTCGATAAAATTACCATAGATTATTACGGACAACAAACGCCCCTCAATCAAGTAGGCAATATTTCGGTTGCAGACGCTCGTTGTCTTGTTGTAAGCCCTTGGGATTCCAGCCTGCTCAAAGAAATCGATAAGGCAATTCTCGCTGCAAACATCGGTTTAACGCCTACTAACGACGGTAAAGTTATCCGCCTCGTATTCCCCATGCTTACCGAAGAAAGAAGAAAAGATCTCGCTAAGCAAATTAAAAAAATGGGCGAAGACTCTAAAGTTGCGGCTCGTAACGTAAGAAGAGACGGTATGGAATCCATTAAAAAAGCAAAAAATGCGAAAGAAATTACCGAAGACGACGTAGCTGCATACGAAAAAGAAGTAGATAAATTAACGGCAAAATGCACCGAAGCTATCGATAAAGCCGTTCAAGAAAAAGAAAAGGACATTATGTCCGTATAAGGGGCAATTTTGTTGAAAAAAGAACTTGCGCCCCTGCCAAAGCACGTCGCTTTTATTATGGACGGTAACGGCAGATGGGCGAAAAAAAGACTGATGCCGCGTTCCTACGGTCATAAAATGGCGGTAGAGAACGTGACAGAGGTTGTAGAATATTGCTTTTCCAAGGGGATAAAATATATCTCCTTATTTGCCTTTTCTACGGAAAATTGGAATCGTTCTAAAGAAGAAATAGATGCGCTTTTCGACCTTTTACGCAAGTATTTTACGGTAAAAATTAAGCAGCTTTTAAAAGAAGGCGTGCGCCTTACCGTTATGGGAGATTTGTCTCGCTTGCCCGAGGATGTGCGCGAGGATTTAGAAGCCGCTATTGCGCAAACGCAACAAAACGATAAATTTATTCTCAACGTTGGCATTAATTACGGTGGGAGAGATGAAATTCTACGCGCGTGTAACAAATTAATCGCGCAGGGAAAGAACGCCGTTACGGAGGCCGATTTCCGTTCTGCATTGTATACGGCGGATATCCCCGATCCCGACCTCGTCGTCCGTACGAGTGGGGAAGTGCGCATCAGTAATTTTATGATTTACCAAATGGCGTATTCGGAGCTTTATTTCCCTAAAACGCTTTGGCCCGATTTTCACAAAAAGGACGTTGACCGCTGCTTGAAAGTTTACGCAAAACGCAATCGGCGGTTTGGTGGAGTGTAAAAATGATTAAAAGATGTATTACCGGCGCGGCTTTAATTGCCGTTGTTACGGGTTTTTTCTTGTTAAGAACCATCGATATCGCCTTTTTCGAGGCGTTTCTTTGTTTTTTAATGACGCTCGGCGTGTTTGAAATGACGCGCGCAATGGGCTCTCGCATTCGTGCGGCGCACAAATATTCCGCTCTTTTATTTGCGGTTGCCGTTGCGCCTATATTCCACTTTTTCGGCATTGGCGGAATTTGCTATTTATTCTTAGCCTTCGCCCTTACCGATTTAATTTTGCTTGTATTTTTAAATGCAGAAGTGGAAAGCTTTGCATATGCGCTTGCGGCAAAGGTATATCCCGCGCTTTTTATTGCGTGCATGCTCGTATTAAACGCAATGCCGCATAATTCTACGTTGGCACTTCTTATGGCGTTCGTTATTCCGTCTTGTGCGGATACCTTTGCATATCTCGTTGGTATTACCTTTAAGGGCAAAAAGCTTTGTCCTACCATTTCTCCCAACAAAACGATTTCCGGCGCGATAGGCGGTCTTTTGGGCGGGGCAATCGGCACGGTAGTATTATACCTTCTTTGCAAGGATTCTTTTGTGTACGGTGGGGCAATTTCTCCCATTATTCTATTTATTCTGGTAGGTATTGTAACGGCGTTGTTAACTGAAGTAGGCGACCTTGCCGAAAGCGTAATCAAACGCAAGTTCGGTATTAAAGATATGGGAAAACTTCTCCCCGGCCACGGAGGCATTTTAGATCGTATCGACGGAGTTATGTTTGCCGCAGCCTTTTTAACCTTCGTTTATACTCTTTTAATATAATTTGTTTATAGCCAAAATTTCTCTTTGATTTGTGACGAAAAGTGCGTCATAATCTATAAAAAGCGGAGTTTTTATGAAAAAAATTGCACTTCTCGGAAGTACGGGGTCTATCGGCGTTCAGGTATTAAACGTCGTTTCCCGTCATCCCGATTTGTTTTCAATCGTATCACTTGCGGCGGGCAATAACGCCCGCCTGTTTTCTCATCAGGTAAAAACGTTCCGCCCCGCCGTAGCCGCTTTGGCAAACGAAGAGGCTTTTCTTTCGGTAAAGGAAGATCTTCCCACGGGCGTGGAATATTTTACGGGGGAAGACGCCGTGCTTTCCGCTATCGTAAAGGAAGCCGACGTGGTTTTTGTTTCTGTCGTCGGATTTCTCGGTCTAAAATGCGTCTTAAAAGCCATAGAATATAAAAAGCCCATCGCCCTTGCGAATAAAGAGTCGCTGTGTGCCGGTGGCGAACTGGTTATGGCGCGCGCAAAAGCCGCAGGGGTTCCCATCATTCCCGTAGATAGCGAACATTCCGCCATTTGGCAATGCTTGGCGTTCGATAGTCAAAAAACCTGCGAAAAAATCGTACTCACGGCAAGTGGCGGCCCTTTTTGGAAGCTCCCTAAAGAGGAGTTTTCTACCATCACAAAAGCACGCGCTTTGGCGCATCCTACTTGGAATATGGGGGCGAAAATCACAATCGATTCCGCAACCCTCGCAAACAAAGGGTTGGAAATTATGGAGGCGCATCACCTCTTTTCCGCGCCTTTGGAAAAAATAGACGTCGTGTTGCATCCCGAAAGCATCGTGCATTCCATGGCAACCTTTTCCGACGGCGCTATGATTGCAGAGCTTTCTTATCCGTCTATGGAAATCCCCATTCAGCTTGCGCTCACTTACCCTCATCGCATTCCCTCGGGCGTTGCGCAGCTCGATCTTCCCAAACTTTCCGCATTGCATTTTCATCCCGTACCGGAAGAAAAATTCCCGTGTTTTACGTTGGCAAAACAAGCGCTTAAAGCGGGCGGGGTAATGCCTTGCGTATATAGCGCCGCAAACGAAGCGGCAGTAGAGGCTTTTCTTGCCGAACGGATTGCTTTTTGCGAAATTTCCGATTATATTGCGCTTGCTTTGGAAAAAATACCTAACACAACCCCTAACGATTACGATATTTTAAGCCAAACCGCCCTTACGGCAACGGCTATCGTGCGTTCGGCTATTGGAGATAAACTATGTCCCTAAATCTTCTCTCTGCGGCGTCTGCTTTGCGCAGCGTTGGCTCAATCCTGCTCGCCTTGCTTATTTTGCTCCTTATGATTACGGTGCACGAATTCGGCCACTATGTCGCAGGGAAAATTTTTAAATTTAAAATTAACGAATTTGCCATCGGCTTTGGTCCTGCTCTTTACAAAAAGACCAAAAAGAACGGGGAAGTCTTTTCTATACGCGCTCTTCCGCTTGGTGGCTACTGTGCATTCGAAGGGGAAAACGACGACGATGCGACCGATGCTTCTGCTGCAGGTAGCGCTCCCTCTTCCGATCCCAACGCCTTCAACAATAAAAAACCGTGGCAACGTATTATCGTTCTCATCTCGGGCGCATTAATGAATTTCCTAACTGCGCTCGTTTGTATCGCCATTTCTTTTTCGGCGTTTGGGCAGCTTTTATTTATGACGTACGAGGTTGCTCCTCTTTCTTTAGAAGAGCAAGTCGAATACGCCGGCTATACCTTTCAAGATAGAGATATCATTTTAAGCGTAGAAGGGAAGGATTGCTATCTTTCTACCGACTTAATGAAAGCCTTAAAGGGCGGTAAAAAGGGCGACGTATACACCTTTCAAATTATTCGTAACGGAGAAAAAGTAACCCAACAAATTAAATTGCGTTCCGCTGCAACAATCGATTCGGTAACCGATACCAACACTTTATTTGAAAGCTTGGGCATCGCGCAAAAGGATGGGGTTTACCAAATGTATTCGTGCAAAGCCAAGTTCGGCTTTTTCGAAAGCCTTGGCAGAGCCTTCGTTTATGCCTTCCGTATTGCGGGCAGTATTTTTACCGTTCTCGGTCAGCTGCTCACGGGTGCGCTCGGACTCAATGCTATGGGTGGCCCTATCACTACCATTTCCGTTACCTCAAAGCTTGCCAGTCAAGGGTTATTACAGTTTTTGGAAATCACCGCTTATATCGGGGTAAACCTTGCTGTGTTTAATTTGCTTCCCATTCCCGCGCTGGATGGATCCAAGGTCGTTTTCACTACCATCGAATGGGTTAGGGGAAAGCCCGTCAATCGCAAAGTGGAAAACGCGTTGCATTTTGCAGGATTATTTCTCCTATTCGGGTTTGCAATTCTCGTAGATTTATTGCATCTGTTTTAAGAAAAAATATGCCTACGCTCTATTTTGGGGCGTAGGTTTTTTATTTTCCAAAAGAG
>JAFOHH010000017.1 GCA_017421905.1 Clostridia bacterium | reverse complement strand
TGGGAGTCCTTTCCCGCCCTTGCTCGCATCGAGCCCGACCTCGTAAACCCGCAAACGTGGCTAAACAGCCCCTGCATTCGCAATTCCACCGTGCCGCAAGCCTACAAGCGCGTAACGGACGGGCTGGATGCGTTACTGCAAAAATACGGCTACGAACGCGATGGCGACGGCTACCGCGCGGTAAACCCCAGCGATAAAACGATTGCCCTCGTTTGCCATTGCGGCGTGCAACATATTATGCTTTCTCACCTTTTAAACCTTGCCCCCGTACTGATGATGAAAACCTTTTACGGCCTTCCGTCCTCGGTTACCACGCTAAAGGTGGACGAATATCCGGACGGCACTTGCGCCTTTCAATGCCTTTCCTACGGGGCAAGAAAACACCTTTCCATTTAATTTTGCACCTGATTGCAGCAAACGCCCAAGTAAACTTTCCGTTTATCCACATAAACCGCTTATTTATAGCAAAGGAGAACGCTATGCGCCTGCTTTTTATTCGGCACGCCGACCCCGATTATTCCATCGATTCTTTAACCGCCAAGGGCTTTGAAGAGGCAGAACTGCTTGCCGAAAAGCTTAAAAATGAAAAAATCGATTACGCCTACGTATCCCCGCTTGGAAGAGCGCAAAAAACGGCGGAAATCGGCTTAAAATACAAAACCCTGCAACCGCAAACCAAGGAATGCCTTACCGAGTTTGGCGTACCGTTTACCACGGAAGAAGGGGAAAACCTTTGGATTTGGGACTGGCTCCCCACCTACTACAATGCAAACCCCGCTCTCTTTGATACGGAAAAATGGCTTACCGTTCCTTGCATTGCAAATTCCGCCGTTCCTGCCGCCTACAAGCGCGTTACCGAGGAGTTTGATCGCATCCTCGCCGCACACGGTTACGTCCGCAACGGGCTTATTTATAACGTAGAAAACTCCAATACCGATACGCTCGCCTTCTTTTGCCACTTCGGCATAGAAACGGTGCTCCTTTCCCACCTCATCGGCGTTGCGCCCCCTGCGCTTTTGCACGGATTTTGCGCCCTCCCGTCCTCGGTTACCACGGTGTACACCGAAGAACGCCGCCAGGGCTACGCGCATTTCCGTTGCTCGGCATACGGCAGTACCGAGCACCTCTATATTGCGGGGAAAGAACCCTCTTTTGCCGCCCGCTTTTGCGAAATTTTCGATTCGCCCGACCGCCACTAATTTTATTCTCGTTAAATGCGCGTAAAGCAAACTACGGAAAGAAAATAGCGTAAAGGAAACAACGCAAAGTAATTTACGCAAAAAAAAACACTATAAAGAAGTCTGCGCCGCCCCCAAAGGGGCGGCGTTTTTGCGCTTAACCCCACAGACAACCGAGCGCGACCTTTTATTTCAGGACAACCGCGCCTGCATACCTCTTTTTTTCTTTTCATAGGCTAAAACGGAGGTTTTTATGCTACAATTTTTGTTATCTTTTCTCAGTAAGCTTACCTTTTTTACAGGAATGATCCGCAAAAACAACGCCTTTCCGCCCCCGCTTTCGCCCGAAGAGGAAAAAGAGGCGTTAGAACGCATGCAACAGGGCGACGAATCCGCGCGCGATAAGCTTATCGAGCACAATTTACGCCTCGTTGCGCACGTCGTTAAAAAATATGCCAACGCCTACGAAACCGACGACCTCATTTCGGTTGGCAGTATCGGCCTTATGAAAGCCGTTGCCACCTATAATCCCGAAAAAGGCTCTTCGCTTGCTACCTTTGCCGCGCGGTGTATCGAAAACGAAATTTTAATGCTCTTTCGCAGCACCAAAAAATTCCGCAACGACGTATCCCTTTCCGACCCCGTCGGCGTAGATAAGGACGGCAACGAGCTAACCCTTTTAGACCTGCTTTCCGAAAAGGAGGATAGCGTGTTCGAGGCGGTGGAAACGCGCGTAACCGCCGCCCACCTTGCCGTAGTTATGAAACGCGTGCTAACCGATAGAGAATATCAAATTTTAAGCCTTCGGTACGGGCTGAAAGGCGGCGTACCCCTCGCCCAAAGAGAGGTCGCCGAACGGCTGGGCATTTCCCGCTCTTACATTTCCCGTATCGAGGCGCGCGCCGTGCAAAAAATCCGCTCCGCAGTAGAAGAAACGCCCTAATTTCTTATATTCGTAGAAGATTTTTATTTTATTTTTAAGAAGAACCGCCTTAACCGTCGCCGCCCGCTAAAAGGACTTTTCCGCCCGCCCCTAAAAGAACTTTCCCCACTCGCCCCCAAAAGAAATTTCCCCACTCGCCCCCGAAAGAAGTTTCCCCAACCGCCCGCTAAAAGGACTTTTCCACCCGCCCCCGAAAGAAGTTTCCCCAAC
>JAFOHH010000159.1 GCA_017421905.1 Clostridia bacterium | reverse complement strand
GCTCCGAGTGGGGTTTACATAGCGCCTTTTGTCACCAAAAGACCGGTGAGCTCTTACCTCGCATTTCCATCCTTACAAACAAAGTTTGAGGTATATTTCTGTTGCACTATCCCGGGAGTCGCCTCCGTTTGGCGTTACCAAACACCCTGCTCTATGGAGCTCGGACTTTCCTCGTGAAAACGTCTACCGTTTCCCCGCAGCCGTCCAAATAACTCGAATCGGTTATATTTTAGCACATTCTTTGTAAAAACGCCACTTTTTTAAGGGGTTTTTTGCAAATTTTATGGCGTAAGGCAGAGCAAGTTAAATTTTTAACTCTTCTTCAAAATAAGCGCGGGTGTATGCGCAGTTGCCTGCCATATCTTTTACGGTGATACGAACGTAGGGTTTGTGGTCGGTTTTTGCCGTAATTTCCTCATTTTGATAGAAAAAGCCCTTGATGCCGAAAACAGCCTCCGTAAGCGGGCCATCCGTAGCCTTTTTAACCCCTGCATAGCGGCGGTCTGTGGTCAGCATAATTTCCGCTGCGGGAGAGCAGGAAACGTGAATTTCGCCATCTTCTACGTACAAATCGTAAATTTCCGGACCGGTGGAAGCATATAAATCGCCCTTTTTCATAGCATCGAAAATGGCATCGTAGGTCAATTCTTGCGCTTTGATCATATTAAAGCCACCGAAACAGTCTTTCATGGAATGAGCGTCGTCGGTAGCAAGAGGAACGACGCGCTTGCCTTGACGGAGCAAATCGTCAAAGGGAACGACGGTATCGGGATAGCCTGCAATTGCGCAGCCGTGGTTGTGCACTTCTACCCCCCAAACGCCGTTTAAGCCTGCGTAATCGGGATAGTTTTGCAACGACCATACGGGGTGGTTATAAGAAACTAAAAAGCCTTGTTCGTTTGCTAAGCGAATCATGTGATTGATTTTATCTACGCCGTAAAGCATTTTATAGTCGGACTTACGCATTTCGTCGGTAACGTACTGCTTGGTGTGTTCAATCCAAAAACGGTTTTCGGAAAAAATGGGCGAATAGGTGCGTCCGGGCTCGGGCGAATAAATGTTGATATGTACAGCCGTTACGTCCGAAAAATCGTTTACGGGCGTGGGCTTGTTGCAAGCATATTCTACCGAGGTAATAGCGAGGAAATTTTCATCCGTTAAATCCTCGTGCGGAAGGAGGATTTCATGATCGGTAAAAGCTACGATGGAGTATCCACGCTTTTGATATTCTTCCTTGGTTTCCTCCAAGGTCATGCGACCATCGGAAATAGTAGTGTGCATATGCAGGTTTGCTTTGTAAAATTTCCCTTCTTTAGGGAGCAGATATTGTTTCATGGCAATCTCCTTGTATTTTTAAGTGAAAATATTTGGGCTTTTTTATTTTGAAAGGTTATTTTTGAAATTCGTCCCAAAAGTAGGGGCGAGTATAAGCGCAATTTCCATGTTCGTCGCGTACGGTAACGCGGAAATAAGGCTTCATATCGGTGTGAGCAAGCTCGTCTTCGGCAAACTTTTTGCAAAGAGAAAGGTTGATATCCGCCTCCGTATGCAAGCGGTTGTATCCACGCGTAGAAGGCGTATAACGGTCTGCCGTAGTGATCATAATTTCCACCGCGGGCGAGCAGGAAACGTGCAACACGTCGTCTTCTAAATACAGCTCGTGAATTTGCGGGCCGGTGGAGGCGTAAAAATCGCCCTTTTCCAGCGCCGTCATAATCGTATCGTATTCTAGGGCGGTAGCTTTTATCATGACGAAACCGCCAAACATATCGCGAATCGTGTGCGCATCGTCCGTAGCGAGCGGGAAAACGCGTTCGCCTTGGCGGAGTAAGTCGTCAAAAGGCACTACGGTATCGGGTCTGCCGCTAATCCAGCTCCCGTGGTTGTAGCATTCTATCCCCCAAACACCTTTTAAGTTTGCGTAATCGGTATAATTTTGCAAAGACCAAACGGGATGGTTGTAGGATACAAGAAAACCTTGCTCGTTACAAAGAGCAATCGCCTTGTTTACGCTTTCGATATCGTAATCAAAGGAATAATCGGTTTGCAGCATTTCCTCCGTTAAAAGGGCGCGCGTATGGGGTGCAGGCACTTTTTTTTCGGTGAAAATGGGATAAACCGTTTTGGTTTTATCTTTTGCATACAAGCAAAAATGGTAGGTTTTTTCGATTGCCGCCTTTTCGGTTGCGGGAGTTTCCTTTTTTACCGAAGCCTCTGCAGCCGTAATCGCCAAAAAGGTATCGTCCGTTAAGTCGTTATGCGGAATCATAATTTCGTGGTCGGTATAAGCAACGATAGAATATCCTTGTTTTTTGTATTCTTCCTTGATTTGTTCGGGCGTGAGCTTTCCATCCGTAATGGTGGAGTGGGTGTGCAAATTAGCTTTATAAAACGTTCCCTCTTTGGGAAGCAAATTGTAGCGCATAATTTCTCCTTTTCCGTTTTCTTTAGAAAACGGACGATTTCTGTTTTTTATTATATCACTACGGGGACGCAATTTCAATAGAAAGCGGAAAATTTTTACGGGAATTTCGCAAAAAAAAAATAAAGCGATAGGCTGTTTTGCCCTCGCTTTACTATCAGAATAAAACACGTAATTAATTTTTATAAAAAAGGGGGTTCTATGAAAGAAAAACGGACTTAAAAGCAAACGGTTACGGGAGTACCGTAGCTACCCGTTGCTAATACTTTCTCCTTTTCCCCTATCACGGTAAAGCCTTCCTTGGTTAGTTTCACGCCAAAAACGCTGCCAAACGCCTTAATATTCGTTAAATACAAATGATCTAACCCTTTCGGGAGAACGGGGTTTAACGTAAAGGACTTTAAGCCGGTGGGGCGCATAGCAAGGATGCCTTCGGTAATCACCTTGCAAAAGAGAGCCGATTCTCCGGAAAGATGGCGTTTTCCGCCCTCCGGATAGGCCTCGACCGCGTAGGGAACGCGTTCTCCTAAAAGGCGCTTTTCGCTGTATCGGAAAAGCAGCTCCGTG
>JAFOHH010000158.1 GCA_017421905.1 Clostridia bacterium | reverse complement strand
CCACCCGTACGCGGATGGCGTTTTCCGTAAAGGGGATTGATGGAGCGGCGTCCTCGCCTAAAATAAAGGCGGCTTCGTAACAAAACAGCAGGCACGGCTCGCCGTTATTCGGCAAATACGATTGAGAGGAAAGAGAGCGGACGGATATTATTTTTTGTCCGCCTACGGAGAGGAAATCTCCCTCTCTCACGGCGTAAAGCTCGTTACCGCTTGAAGATAGCAATCTTGCGGCAGCAAGGGTTGGAGGTGCGGCAAGCAGGTTTTCGCGCGCGGCAAACGCGGTTAATTTTCCACCTTCTATCACAGCGACGTGAGAAAAAAGAGCGGCGTGGCGGGCGTTTTGGGTTAAAAGGAGAAGAAAAATCCCCTTTTCCTCGGCTATTTTCTTTGCCTCGGCAAGAAATTGCAATTCTTCCTCGCTATCGCCGCGCACGGGGTAATCCATCACGATAAGGCGCGGCTTGCGCACGATAAGGCGCAAAAACGCTATCTTTTGCGCCGTCAAAAAATCACATTTTTTTGCGGGGAGCTCTAAAATGCCCTCTAAACCGAAAAGTTCAGCCGCCTCCTCTGCCCTTTGGCAAGCAACGGAAAGAGGCTCTCCGCGCAAAATTAAGCCCTTAGCGATATTATCGCGCACCGTGCCGCGGAACAGCGTACGCGCGCCAAACAGCACGCCGCAATTCCGCTCCCTTGCGGAAAGTCCGTGCATTGCGGTATCGTCCAAATAAAATTCGCCTGTGGCGCGTTCGCCGCCACAAAGAGCCAGCGCCAAAGGAGTTTTACCCGAACGGGGTGCGCCAAGCATGCAAAAACCGCTCCCCGAAAAATCGAGAGAGCCTGTAAAAAGCACTTCTTTATACCGAGTAGCGGTAAAGTTTTTGAGCAAAAAACGCACGGAGGTTTCTCCTTTTTCATTCGCCGCAAGGGCGAAGTTTTAGGTGCGCCGCAAGGGCGAAGTTTAGATGCACCGCAAGGGCGAAGTTTTAGGTTCGCCGCAAGGGCGAAAAATGCACGTTTATTCCGAGTAGCCTCGTTAAAATTCTTCGCCGAACAGGGCGAAATAAAGCCCCTCGCAACCTGCTTTAATATCGGAAAAGGCGCGGTTAAAATCGCCGCTATACCACGGATCGGCAACGTCGCCACCGCGCGGCGTATAATTTAAAAGCTTGCGGATTTTATTTTCGGGATCGCCGCCAAAAATCCGTTGCATATTGCGGATGTTTGCACTATCCATACCGATAAAAAGGTCGCACGAAGCGTAATCCTCCTCGCGGAGCTGCACGGCGCGCTTGCCTGCGCAAGAAATGCCTACCGAGGCAAGCTTATCTCTTGCGGGCGGATATACGGGGTTGCCTACGCCGCGGTAAATTTCCTCGGACGAGGTAGCGGTGGAGCAAACGATTATTTCCGTTTTGCCCCGCTTTGCAAGCATATCCTTAAATAAAAATTCCGCCATGGGCGAACGGCAGATATTGCCGTGGCATACGAAATTAATTTTCATTTCTTCTCCTTTAGGGGCGAATCAGCTTAATATCTTCCACCAAAGAAAGCTTATATTTTTCGGCAAAGCGGAAGCCTTTTTCTACGTTTGCCGCATGGTGTACCTGGCTGGGGTCGTGCGCATCGCAGCCGATTACCGCCTTTACGTTTGCAAGAGCCGCACGTTCCCAAAAAATAGGGCTGGGATAATGACGGTTGCCGCCTAGGCCCAACAGATTAATTTCCAGCGGTAAATCCATTTCCTTGGCTTTGGCAATGAGCCGATCGTATTCGGCGCGGCGAAAATCGTCGTCTCCCCCAACGTAGTTAAACACCTCGGGGTGGGCAACGTAGCTAAACTGCCCCGTGGCCATTCCCTCGATGCATTGATCGACGTATTTGGTAAGACCTGCGGCATCCTCGGTGGGCTGAAAGCAAAAATATGCGCCGGGCAAGCCTTCGTTACCCGTCATATGCTGACCGAGAAGGATATACTCTATGCCGTTTGCACGGTATTTTTGCATGGTTTTTTCGTGATAAGCGGGGAAATATTCCGTTTCTAAGCCCAGCTTAATATCAATGTAATCTCTATATTTATGGCGAAGGGCAAGGATGGTTTCGCAGTACTCGGTAAGCCCTTCTTCGATATTCATACGCCCAACCACGGTATGCGTTTCGGGATAGCAATGGGGGGCGTGATCGGCAAAGCCAAAGGTTTCATAACCTGCCTTTATCGCCTCTAAAACAAACTGCTCCTCCGTGCCCTGGGCGTGCCCGCAGCGGTAGGTATGGTTGTGGAAAGAAAATTTCATAATTTGCTCCTTTTGTATCGGAAATACGCCTGCGTTTGGCGGTTTTTGCGCCAAAACGAGCGCCGCAAAAATACAATGCTTTATCTACGGCTAATTATACACCGCGCGCCCGCCGTTTGTCAATAAAAAACCCGATTGGGATTACTCTCAATCGGGGTAAAATTAAAATACGATAACCAAGCCAAGTAGCGCAGCGGCAAGGGCAGGCATAGAAATTATCACGCCGTAGCGGATAAATTTTGCAAAGGAAAGGTTTACGTTAAAACGCTTTAAAATGGTCATCCACATAATACCGGCAAGCGCGCCAACGGGAGTAAAATACGCGCCGAGGTTAGAGCCGATAATTGCCGCATATACCGCGGAAATTTCCGCCCCGCCGGCAAGTAAAAGATCGCTAAATAGCACGCTCATGGGGATATTGTTAATGACGTTTGCCGCCAAAAAGGAAGAAACGCCGTAGCCAAAGGGCTGCGGAAGCTTGGCAAGAAGGGAGCCCAGCTGCGCCGTTACGCCGCTTGCGTTTAGCGCAAGCACGATGGCAAACATGGAAAGCACGAAGGGGATCAGCTCGTACGGCAAACGCTTTACCGCCCCCGTTAAATAGCAAACGGGCGTTTTTTTCGCCGCCGCAAGCCCCAAAGCGCAAGCCGCAAGCGAAAGCGCAAAGCCCGCCGCAATTAGCCACATTTCCCAGCCGAGATAGGAGCTAACCGTAAGAAGAATCGTGCAAAGCGCAAGATGCGCCACGCCGAGTATAAGCGCGATTTTGTTTTCCACCCGCTCCTCGCTTGCCTCCCCTGCAACAAGGGGCGCTTTTAACTGCTTGCGAAAGAGTAAAACGAGCAGCCCGTAAGAGGCGAGCCCAGCGAGAAGAGTGGGGATTGCCATCTTCGCAAGGTAAGAGATAAAATCGATGCCTGCCGAAGACGCCAAATAAATGTTGGTGGGATTGCCGATAACAAGCGCCATGCTCCACGTGTTGGCGGCTACGAATTCCGCAAACAGATAAGGCATAGGGCTAACGCCTGCGCGTCTTGCAAAAAAGCAGATAAAGGGCGTAAAGGTTAAAACGATGATGTCGTTAGAAGTGAACACCGTAAGCACGGAAACCACGACGTATAACGCGGTAAACAGCTTAATTTGGCTGGTTTTGGCTTTGCTTAAAACCTTCCCCGCCAGGTAGCGGAAAAAGCCCGTTTCATCTAAAAATACGGAAAGCATAGTCATACTAAAAAATAGTACGAGAATTTTAAGCGGATTTACCGCCGTGTTTGCCGTAAGCCCTAAAAAGAGCGTTTTTAGCGACAGCGAGCCCGTTATAAGTAGACAAAGCGCACCGATTAAGGCAATTATCCAGTACGGCCCTACCTTTATTTTTCCGATGCGCACCTCCGGTTTTATTAAAACGGACAAAAACACGGCAAGCGCGGTTGCGGCACTAATTGCAATCGTCATTCCTTCTCCTTTTGGGCATGCTTTTGAAAATTTGCAGCCCTCAAACCTGACCGATTATAGCACTTTTTTCGGCTTTTTTCAACCCATTCACCGCCCTTTTATAAATTTTATCAATGAAAAGAAGGTTGCCCCGTTTCGCAAAACCGACGGGCACAAAAAAACGCCCTGCGGCAAATTGCCGCAGGGCGTTCGTGTTTAACAATTTCATTTCGCAATCCCCTT
>JAFOHH010000157.1 GCA_017421905.1 Clostridia bacterium | reverse complement strand
CAAACGGAAAGGGAAAAGCGCAATCAGTAATCCCAAGAGGGGATATATTGTTCGCCGCTGGCGGTGCGTTCCTGTAAAAACAGGCGGGGAAAGGCAAGGCTTTCCAAATGCTCGCAAACGGCGCGGTATTCGCGTGCGGTAATGGGGCGCTGCAGTTCGGGGTAGGCGTCTATTTCCCCAAAGGGGGTGTACTGCGCCATAACCGAAAGGTACGCCTCCTCCGGCAGAGTTTCTTTTAGGTAAGAAAGGACGGCGCGGCTATCGCTAACGCCCATAGGCAGTACGAGATGCCGCACGATTACGCCCGATAACATTTTGCCTTCTTCGGTCATCCGGAGGGGCTTTTTTTGCATAAAGGAAATAGCGGCGCTCGCCACCTCAAAATAATTGCTTTTGCCCGTGTAGCGTTTGGAAAGCTCTGGCGAGAAAAATTTAAGGTCGGGCAAATAAATATCTACGTAGGGGTCTATTTTTTGCAGCGTTTCCACCCGCTCGTACGAATGGGTGTTATACACCACGGGAATTTTAGGGCGGTATAGCGCAAACGCCTCGACAATTTGCGTTGCGAAATGCGCAGGGTTTACGAGGTTGATGTTTTCCGCGCCCATTTCTTCCAGCTCTTTAAAAATACGCGCAAGCTCTGCGGGGGTAATTTCTTTGCCGCGTTGGCTACGAGAAAGCTCGTAATTTTGGCAAAAAACACATTTCAGCGAGCAGCCGCAAAAAAAGATTGCGCCGCTTCCGCCCCGAAAGGAAATAGGCGGTTCTTCGTAAAAATGCAGCCCGTATTTGGCAATGCGCAAATGCTTTTCTCCGCAATAGCCGGGCGTTAAAGTTCTGTCTTTCCCGCAGGAAACGGGGCAAATGGTACAATTCATACCCGTATTATACATCTTGCGGCGAAAAAATGCAAAGGAAAAGAGTAGGTTTTTTGAAAGAAGGTATTGACTATGCGCGCGCAAGTATGATATAATATAAAATAGCAAAAAATACAGCCTTTTAGGAGGAAGATAAAAATGGCACAAAAAAGACGCGTACTCGCTTTTGACTACGGCGCTTCCAGCGGAAGAGCCATGCTTGGCGATTTTGACGGAACAAAGGTAGAGCTTACCGAAATTCACCGCTTTTTAAACGAGCCCGTTACCGTAAACGGCTCTATGTACTGGGATATTCTCCGCTTATTCCACGAATGCAAGCAAGGCATTTTAAAAGCCGATTCTCTCGGCGGGGCGGATAGCATGGGTATTGATACTTGGGGCGTAGACTTCGGCCTTCTCGGAAAAGACGGTCAGCTGCTTGCAAACCCCTACCACTACCGCGATTCCCATACCGAATACGCAGTAGAAGAGCTGCAAAAGGTTATGCCCAAGGCACAGCTTTTTGGTAAGGTGGGCTTGGCGTTTCAAAAATTTAACACCCTTTGCCAGCTGGTTATGATGCAAAAAAACGGCAACGTAGCTTTGCAAAATGCGGAAAAGCTGCTGTTTATCCCCGACCTCTTTAACTACTTTTTAACGGGAGAAGCGGCAACCGAATTTACCATTGCCTCCACCGCGCAAATGATCGTTCCCGGCAAAACGCAGTGGGAAAAGGACGTGCTTTCCGCTTACGGCGTAAACCAAAAAATTCTAACCGACATCGTACCCTGCGGCAATAAGCTTGGCAAGGTTTCCAAGGAAATTATGGCAGAGCTCGGCTTAGACAGAGAGCTCCCCGTAATTAACGTTCCCGAGCACGATACCGCATCGGCGTTCGTTTCCGTTCCCGCAGGGGAAAAGAATGCGGCGTTCCTTTCCAGCGGCACTTGGTCGTTGCTTGGCACGGAGCTGGATAAGCCCATTTTAACGGAAGAAGCAATGCTTTCCGGCTACACCAACGAGGGTGGCATCGGCTGCAATATCCGTTTCCTTAAAAATATTATGGGGCTTTGGATTATTCAAGAATGCAAGCGTCATTGGGATAAGGAGGGCGACGTTCTTTCCTTTGCACAAATTGCAGAAGGCGCGGCAAAAGTACCCGCTTGCAAGTTTATTATGAACCCCGACGACGACGAGTTTTTCTCTCCCTTCGATATGCCGGGTAAAATTCAACGCTACTGCGCGGCGCACAACCTCCCCGTGCCCGAAACCAAGTTTGAAATTGCTCGTTGCATTTACGATAGCCTTGCGCTTACCTATAAGCATAACGTGCTTGCCCTGGAAAAAATTACGGGCAAAAAGATTGAAGTATTACATATCGTAGGCGGCGGCAGCAACAACTTAATGCTCAACCAAGCCACGGCAGACGCCTTGAATAAAGAGGTTACCGCAGGTCCTTCGGAAGGAACGGCGCTCGGCAACATCTTAACGCAGCTCATTTCTCTCGGCGAAATTAAAGACCTTGCCGAAGCTCGTCAAGTAGTTAAAAATTCCACCGACATCAAGGTTTACACGCCGCAAAACACCGCACTTTACGAAGAAGCGTACGAAAGATATTTAAAGCTGTTATAATGCAGCCTGCCCTATCTCAAAAAAGCAATTAGATTGACGAACCCCGTTCGTCAGGAGGAAAAAGATGAAAAAATTAGTTATTTTGGCACTCGCCCTTGCTATGGCGTCGGCGTTTGCCTTTTCCGCTTGCGGAGGAAAAACGCCCTCTCCCACAGTTACCCCTTCGGTAAGCACGACTCCTTCGGTAACCCCCACTGCGGAGTGCGAGCACGACTTTAAAATGCTTTGGGTAGTAGAAGAAGGCGCGCAAGGCGAGCTTTCCAAGGTTCTTTACGAATGTTCTAAATGCGAAAAGCAGGAATACCGTATGGAGGTAATTGCCCCCTCGGTTGAGCCTCCGGTAGAAGAAAGCGCAGAGCCCTCCGCCGTTCCTTCGGTAGAGCCCAGCGTAGAGCCCACCGTAGAGGAAACGGTAGCACCTTCGGTTGAACCTTCGGTAGAAGAAAGCGTAGAGACTTCCGTTATTCCTTCGGCAACGCCTAGCGTAGAGCCGACCATTGAGCCTAGCGTAGAGCCGACCATTGAGCCCAGCGTTACCCCTTCGGTAGAAGAAAAGGCGACGATTGTTT
>JAFOHH010000156.1 GCA_017421905.1 Clostridia bacterium | reverse complement strand
ATTATCGGGCACGTAACCAAGGAAGGCTCGCTTGCAGGACCGAAGGTCTTGGAGCATATTATGGACACCGTCCTCTATTTCGAGGGACAGCCCGAAGATAATTTTAAGCTTCTGCGCGCCGTAAAAAACCGTTTTGGTTCAGCGCAGGAAGTCGGCGTGTTTGAAATGACAGACAGCGGTATCAAGAGCGTGAGCGATTACGCCGAAATTTTCCTTTCGGAAACACGCGGCGTTGCGGCAGGCTCGGCGGTTACCCCCTCGCAAAGCGGCAATCGGTGTATGAACGTAGAAATTCAAACCCTCATTTCCAAAACTGCCTACGGTATGCCCCGAAGAATGAGCCTCGGCGTGGATTATAATAAGCTTGTGGTGCTGATTGCCGTTTTGGAAAAACGGTGCGGTATTCCCTTTTATTCCGCCGACGTCTATATCAATGCAATGGGCGGGATTAAGCTGGACGAACCTTCCACCGACCTTGCGATTTGCGCCGCGCTTGCGAGCGCGGCAAACGATACGCCTATTGATAAATATACCGCCGTGTTTGGCGAAGTGGGCTTAACGGGCGAAGTACGCGCGGTCAATTTTGCCGAAAAACGAGTTGTGGAATGTATCAAAACAGGATTTAAGCAGGTGGTTTTGCCCGCAAAAAATATGAAGGTTTGCGAAAAATATAAAGACAAAATCAAGCTTATCCCCGTGCAGTATGTCGGGCAAATGATTAAAGCTTTAAGCCTGCGAAACACTAACACGCCCCCTACCTTTGGCGAAAAAACAGAGGACTAAACTTTGCTTATGCAAAAAGCCCCGCTTTGATAAGCGGGGCTTTTTGCATTGTTTTTTATGCGTTTTCTAATTGTGTTTCTTCTTCAACAGTTTCCTCAACCGTTTGCACTTCGTCGTCTGCTTGCAATTTGGAAATATCCATTACCGTATCGTGCGGAATAGGTTTCCACTCGATTTTCTTAAACACGGCAACATAGGTCGTCCACTTGCCGATTACGTCGAAGAACGGGAACATAAATACGTGGAAAATTCTACGGCAAACGCCTTTAAATCCCACCGATTTTTCCATTTTTTTGCGGTAGACGATAAGCACCAGCATTTCGATAAACATTGAACCAAGCCAAGAACCGATTCTGCCAAGCAACCAACCAAACAGCGCGCCCTGCGCCGCGTATTCCGCAAACAAATTCAGCCACTCATAGGAAAAGCCGAAGTTAAACAGCTTTATATTTACACCCAACTTAATATTGAAGAAATAGGCAAGCACAGTACCGCCCATTATCGCCATAATCACCTCTAAAACCTGCACGATAACTTTACGGCAAACGCTTTCGACGTGTCGGGGGAAGTTCAAGAAAAAGCAATCGTACGTGGTGGTAAAGCACTTATCCTTTTTAAACATATTCTTCAAAAGCTTGGGGCAGTTTTCCACCGCCGATTGCAAATGCCCTTTCGACCAACGCAAACGCTGACGGAGCGCCACACGGAGCTTATACGGCTGTTCGTCGTAGAACACCGCCTCGTCGCAATAGGTAATTCTATATCCTTGCACCACCGCGTCCGTGCAAAAACTTCTATCTTCGGTAAGCGTCGTATAATTCCAGCCGTCCTTGACAAGCTCGCTTGCGAACAAAAAGCCCGTGCCTTGAATACGGCAAGCCTGATTTAAAACCCCTTTCGCGCGGTTT
>JAFOHH010000155.1 GCA_017421905.1 Clostridia bacterium | reverse complement strand
TCGCTACCCGTCATAAGGTTTTCCTCCAAAAGGCTTTTTCTTATTGTACCATACATTAAATTCCTTTTCAATGCTTTTCCTTGCGAAAAATGAGTATTTTTTTGCTATTTTTTCCTTCCTTGAAAAATAAGAAGTCCGCGCGCCTCCTTTTGTAAAAAAAACCGACGTTTTTTCGGGCGAATTTTTGCAGAAAATCCCCCCGTTTTGCTTGACGGAAAACGCCCTTTTGGCGTACAATACCCTTACCTTTTACCAAGGAGTGCCTATGAAAAACACTTACGTTTGCGACCATATCGTAAATTATTCGGAAATTGATACCGCATACCGCATGCGCCTGGATAGCGTTATTTCCGCCTTTCAAACGGTTACGCTGTACCATTCTACCGAAATGCAGGTAGACGCCGATAGCCTTGCCAAAAACTCTAACGGGTTTTGGGTGCTGTGCAAGTCGCGCTTTGCCATTAATCGCTTGCCCAAAATTGGGGAAACGCTTACCATGGAAACATGGCCCACTACGGTAACGCCCGTGCGCTTTATGCGCGATTATAATTTTTGGGTGAACGGAGAAATTGCCGTTAGTGGCCGCTCGGAATGGTGCGTAATGGATATAGATAGTCGCACGGTGCGCAAAACTTCTACCGTATGCTACCCGCACGAAATGGAGCACCGTACCGACCATAGCGCCGCAGGCGATTTTTCCCGCCGCCGCGAAACGGTGGAGGATAGCGACCTGCACCACGTGCATACCTCCCGCTTTGTAGACGTAGACCCCAACGGCCATACCAACAACGTGGCTTACGTGAGAATGGCGCTCGATTGCTTTACGCCCGAAGAGTTTGCCTCCCTGCCCTTGGGTAGCTTTGAAATTTACTATTTGTCGCAATCTTACTTTGGCGACGAGCTGCGTTTGTATCGCAAAAAAACCGACTACGGTTATTATTTGGAGGGTACGTGTGGCGAAAAACCCGCCTTTGTTGCCACCCTCACGGTAAAGGCGTAAAGCCCTTTTTCTTGCATATTCCGCAACTAAAATTCGATAAAAAGTTGCGCCCCGCTCGGTTCGAGCGGGGCGTTTTCGTTTAGGTTGATCCCCAAAACCAACAAGCCTAAATTTGTTCAAATAGGTTTACCCTTTCCCCTTTTGGGGCATATTGTAATAGTAATGACCTTAAAAAGGAGAACTTCCCATGAATCCATTTAACGAAAAAGGCGGCTCGATAGAAAAATCCTTACAAAACTGGCAGCAGCTCTATCCCAAGCCGTATAACAAGCGCGACGTAGACCCCTACACCAAAACGCGCGTTATTTTAATGAACGGTACGGAATTTGAGGCGAACTGGTTTTCGCACCAAATGGCGCGCCATATTGAAGACCCCGACTTAAAGCGAGAGCTTGCCCTAACCCGTATGGTAGAAAAACAGCAGCAGCTGAAAATTTCTTTGCTAAAACCCGTAAACGAAAGCATTTTAGAGCATACCATCGGTTACGAGCAGCTTGCCGTTGATTTGACTGCCGAGCTTGCCAAGCGCGAGGTAGATTGCAACGTAAAAACCGCGCTGGACTTTGCCCTTTTGGAGGATTTTGACCACCTATACCGCTATGCGAACCTCCTTGAAATGGAGCAAGGCGTTGCGGCGGAGTGGCTGGTTGGTAGATACACCGAAATTATGCCCGGGCGGCCGACGATTGCGCACCACCGCTACCCCAAGGATAACGTTCGCAAAAGCATAAACACCAAGGAAAGCGACCTGCAAACGGTGCTTTCTACCATGATTATCACCGCCGCCGAGCAGCAGACGATGAACTATTATATGAACGTAACGAGCTTTGCCGCAACCGACCTTGCACGGCGCTTGTACCAGGAAATTGCGCTTGTAGAAGAAGAGCACGTAACGCACTACGAATCGCTGATGGACGACAGCGCAAGCTGGCTGGAAATGCTGCTTTGGCACGAATACTGCGAGTGCTATTTGTACTGGTCCTGCTACAAAACGGAAACCGACCCCTGCATTAAAAATTTGTGGGAAGAAAATTTGCATATGGAAATTTCGCACCTTAATAAAGCGGCGGAGCTGCTTAAAAAATACGAACGCAAGGAGTGGCAAGAGGTTATTCCCGACGGGGAATTCCCCGCGCCCGTTTCTCTGCACGAAAACGTGGACTACGTGCGCCGCATTTTAGACGATACCGTGCAATACACCTCGGTAATCGGCGGCTATAAGCGCGTGGGCGATTTGGCAAAGGATGCGGATTTTTTCCGCTACCAAGCGCAGATAAACCCCACTAC
>JAFOHH010000154.1 GCA_017421905.1 Clostridia bacterium | reverse complement strand
GTTTTTTCCGTTACGTCAATGGTAAGAATATCGTAAGCTTTTCTTTTATCGAGTTCTGCAACGATAAGGTCGGTTAATTTTTGCGTTTCTAAAATCATTTTTTTGCTCCTTTCTCCTGTTTGCGGAGATTTTTATAATAAATATATGCTTGTTCGGTAAGCGGATACAATTCCGCTTTTTTTCTTTTTACGTGAAAATACGTGTCCTTTAAGCTGTAAAAGAAACAGTCCTCAAAATTTTTTTCATACATTTTTTGTAGCCGCTTTACCCCACGGAAGTTTCGGGTTTCTTCTATCATATCCGCAGTAAACACAAGCTTTTCAAGCGCAGTCATTTGTGGGCGCGCGCTGGTATGATAGGAAATAGCGTTTAACACCTCTTCGTCCGTTACGCCGCACTGCGTTTTTGCCAAATGCGCACCAAGGTATTGATGCCAAACGGCTTTGGGAAGGTCGTTTGGAAGGGGGCAATCGGAAACGTCTTTCGGCGTTTTTTTCTTTGCAATATCGTGCAAAGCGCAAGCAAGATAAGCCTTTTCCTTAGGAACACCGAGCTCGTTTGCCTTTTTTAAAGCCGCAATAACCACGTACGCCGTATGCCGAGCACGCTTGGGTGTGAGTAAAGCAAGAGCTGTTTTCACCTCTTGGGAGGGCGTATATAGTCCGTTTTGTTTAATATATTCTTCCACCTTAGGGGGGAGAATTTCTGCCGTGCTTTGTCCGAATTCGGTTAACACGCGCGCTTTCGTAGAAGAAATATCCTTTCCGCGGAAGCGTAAAACCTTACATTTTTGATGAAAGCGTTGGTAGAAAAAGGATTTTGCTTGCCGAGCGGTAGAAATTTCGTTACCCCGTAAAAACACGCAGATTTGCGCAAGCGAAACAATTTCCTCAGGATGATACCACGTGGGAAAATCTAAAAGCATATCCGCACCCATTAAGAAAACGAGTTCTGCATCGGGATAACGTTTTTTTAATTCTTGCAGCGTTAACAAAGTATAACTTTTCCCTTGCTGCGAAATTTCCCAGTCGGATACTTCTACGTTGGGGATATCGGAAAAGGCTAGCTTTGCCATGGCAAGGCGGTGGGCACCATCCGTTACGACGCGCGATTTATGCGGCGGAATACCTGCCGGCATAACGATAATTTTATCCGCTTTTAGCTGTTTGCTTGCTGCACGCAGCAATCGGACGTGTTCGTTGTGGGGCGGATCGAACGTTCCGCCAAAAAGAGCAATTTTCATAATATCAAACGTACTAAATTAGGTATAAAAAATAAGAAAAGCGGAAATGATCTTCTCCGAACAGGAGTTGAACGTATGCGATACAAAATCCCCGTGATAACGGATACCTTTTTTATTGCCGCAACCGTTTTTTTATTCGTTTTTACGGCCATGCGGTTTTCTTTTTCCGCACCGATTTCTTTTGCGGTGGCGTTAATCGTTTCTGCCGGTAGTTCTTTTTTGTTTTGGCGGATTGCCAAACGCAAGGCGGAAAAAAAATTTTTAACGAAAGAAGATTTAAAAAAACGGGAAAGCGTGTATAGAGAGCTGGGAATGATGCCCTACCAAAAGGCCGAACGGTTTTTCGTTACCCTTTTAGAAAAGGATTTGGGACGAACGCTTGCCCCACTACGCGGAAACGGAAAAATTTTTTATAGAGATGAAGAAGAAGGTATAAACTATGCCTTTTTCCCCTCTCTTTTTGCCGTAAGCCAGCGCGAAGTGTTTGAAGTGTGGAAGGAAAATCCTTCCTTTCGACCGATGAAGGTTGCCGCGATATCCCAAGAAGAGGCTTTACCCGATTTTTGCAAAACGATTGACGTGGACTTGCCTCAAACCGATTTTTGGTTTTATATGATGAAGAGGCAAGGCGTTTTTCCGCAAACACAAATCGTTACCAAAGAGAAAAACAAAAGTGTAAAAGGTTTTTTTGAGAGGCTGCTTAGCCGCAAAAAAAGCAAACGGTTTTTTCTGTTTGGCTCTTGGATGCTACTACTAAGCTTTTTAATCCCCTTCCCCACCTACTATTTCGTTACGGGGAGCGTGTTTTTACTCCTTTCCCTTCTTTCTCGATTTTTTGGGAAAGCAGAATAATTTTGACCACCCATCCGATTTTTTCATCTTTTTCCTATCTTGCAGGGCGAAGCCGGGCGCGGCTTCGCCCTTGCTTGTTAAAATTCGATATGATCAATATCCTTACGGCTACTGCGGCGGTATAAAACGATTTTTCTGCCGATAGCAATAACACATTCTCCGCCGAGAAGAGCGGCAAGCTCGTTGCCGAGCTCTCTTGCAGAGCCTTCTGCATTTTGCAGTACGGAAACCTTAATCAGTTCTCTTTTTTCCAAAGCGTCGGAAAGAGATTGTACCAGATTTTCAGAAATTCCGCCCTTGCCAATTTGGGTGATGGGTTCGATATTGTTTGCAATTGCTTGCAAAACTTTTCTTTGTTTAGAAGTCATAAAATTCTCCTTACTCGGTAAATTCAAATTCAACGTCGCCGATAATAACCGTATCGCCGTCTACTGCGCCCATTTGACGCAATTTTTTAATAATACCCTTTTCTCGCAATAATTTTTGGAAATAAGAAAGCGACTGATAATCGTTAAGGGTAATATTACGAGAAGCAACCTCAACGAAAGGTCCGGTAACCACGTAAACGTTGTCTTCTTTATCGTAATCGATGGTAAATTTGGAAGGATCTGCCTCTTCGTAAGTAAAGGGCTCGAATTCGATCGGCTCTACCGGAGGCAAGGTTTGCAGTTTTTCGTAAATTGCGTGCTTTAATTCGGGAATACCCTCGCCAAGAACGGCGGAAAGCTTCATAACCGGATATTTACGAATGGACCGCTTTAAGCGTTTGAAATTTTCTTCTGCCTCTTCCGTTTCGCACTTGTTGCCAACGACGATTTGCGGAAGCCCTGCCAAAATTTTGCTGTATTTTTTAAGCTCTGCATTTATCTTTTTATAATCCTCTACCGGGTCGCGCCCTTCTTCGCCCGAAACGTCTACGACGTGCACGAGCATGCGCGTACGCTCGATATGGCGAAGGAAGTCGTGCCCAAGCCCCGCTCCGTCTGCAGCCCCCTCGATAAGACCGGGAATATCTGCAACCACAAAGGGATCGCCGTAATAATCGGCAACGCCAAGGTTGGGAGAAAGGGTGGTAAAGTGATAGTTTGCAATTTTAGGACGAGCGTTGGTAATTACCGAAAGAGTGGT
>JAFOHH010000153.1 GCA_017421905.1 Clostridia bacterium | reverse complement strand
GCTGGGGAGTACGGGGTTGTTTTCATACTTTTCCCAGGTAAGGAGGTCCTTAGACCAAGCGCAGCCCAGCCCGGGGAATTTGGCAAGCGCCGAATCGCCGTAGCCGCAGTTTCCGCTGTAAAGCATATAATATTTGCCGTTGGGCAGTTGTACTACGTGCGGAAGCACGCACCAAGCGTAGTCAAAATCGCCGTACGTATCGCTGTTGTTTATCATAACGCCGCGGTAGGTAAAGTTTTCGGGATCGCTAACGGACGCAGTTGCAAGGCGCACCTGACGGCGGTCGCTTTCGTCGTCTGCGGCGTAAAATAGGTAAATGGTATCGTCCTTTACAATAGGGCAGGGGTTCATCGTAACCGATTTACCAAACGTTCCGTCCGCCCAAAACAGGGGCTTAGAACGGCGCACCCAAGCAACGTTTCTTTTCAGTTCCATAATCGTTCTCCTTTGGATAGGGGTTAAGGTTTCAGCGTAGGAATGTTCAGCTTAAAAGGTCGAATTATAAAAAATCCACGCTCTTATTCATTATAACATAAAAAACGGAAAAAGCCATATGGAATTTTTCTATTTGCACCTGTATTTTATATGGAAATTTAGGAGGCAAGGCGGCTTATATATGCTGCCGTGTTATCGAAATAGCCAGTCGCCGTCGCCCAAATGGAAGCTGCGAATAACGCCTAGCTCCGCCATCCAAAGGCGGGTTTCCATAATGGTAAAGCTGCCCTTGCCGCGGCTTGCTATTTCGTTTCGATAATAAGCGTTGTTTTCCCACAGCCAATCGGGTGCGGTATACAGGCAAAATTTAGGTTGAATGAGCTGATAAAAGGCGCGGCTTACACCGTTTTGCCCGTGATGCGCCATTTGCACGATATCGCACTTTAATTTTTCCACCGAAAAATGCTTGGCGTAATCCTCCTCGGCCTCTGCGTCGAAATCGCCCAAAAACAGCACGCTCCGTTTGGGGAAATGCACCTTAAAAATAAGGCTGGTGGGGTTAATAGCACGGTAGGTATGGTAGTTAATCGGTTCGTTTAACACCTCAACGGTAACGCCTCCAACGGAAAAGCAGTCCCCTGCACGGGGGGTTATAATGGAAAAGGGCTTCTGCTTTAGGGCGGCAAAAAACTTTTTCGTGCTAAGGGGGTCTTCTTTTTCAAAAAGCCATTCTTTCGGGGGAAAATGAAAGCAGAGATGAGATACGGTAATATCAAATCTACCGTCTTCTATCAGCTTTAGCCACGCCCCGTAATGGTCGTGGTGGCAATGGGTAAAGAACCAGTAATCTACCTTTTTCCCTCTTTTTTCCAGCTCTTTATATAAATGGTTGGCGTCGCCCTCGCAATACGTGCCCCCGTCAATTACAATCGTGCCACCCTCGGGGCAGTCGATAATATAGGACATCATCTGCTCGCTGCTGCGGTTTGCGCTTTGCAAAAGCGATCCGCCGCCTAAATCTAAATCGTACGTTAAAAGGTTCATAGTGTTCTCCGTTTGAAAAAAGAGATTGTTTTGTTCGCAAACTCTTTTATCGGTTTTTTAAGCGTTTGCTTTCTTATTTTTTAAAATTTTCCTTATTCATTTATTTGTTGCATTCTTCTAATACGACGATGGAATTTTGTTGCATATAAAGGATTTCCTTCTCAACGCGAGCATTTTCCTCGCCAAACACAATTTTATACGCTCCGTTTAGGGGGAATTGCTTATCTACCTCGTCGCTATTGACAAAGCAACGAATGCGTTTACCGTTCTCGCCTACTACCTCGTACGTTTTTACGTTTAAATACTGCTCGTCGCATAGGTGCAAAATTTGGTTCAAAAAACGGTTATTTCTATTTTTGCACGTACCGTATTCGTGGGAAAGTAACGTGTTTAGTATAATAATTTTACCATCCCCAACGGTTTTTTCAAATGCTGCAACTTCGCCATCGGCAAAATGCGCAAGCTCTTTTGCGGTGTCTGCAGCATACCAAGAGCGATAGATACTTCCCATATATCCTTCGCCATCGGCAAAAAGGGGAACTTGCTCCACTTTAAGTTCCGAATTGATATAGCTGTTTTCAATCCGTTCAGCCGAAAGCATTTTTTGCATCCGTATCCCAAACCGATTAGCCAAGCCGCAACCGGGAAGAATGGGTTCGTAAGTGCCTTTCTCTGCATTAACGCACGCAAAACGCGTTTCAAAAATAGCCGTTCCGCCGTTTTCCACAAATCGACCGATTGCGTCTGCCAACCTTTCCGTTATCACGTAAAGATTGCTAAAGTAAACGGTTTTATAGTTACGCATATGCTCTTCGTCTTGTAAAAGCGCCCCGTTTATAAAATCTACGTGCGTGTT
>JAFOHH010000152.1 GCA_017421905.1 Clostridia bacterium | reverse complement strand
TCTTCAATTTCGTTTACCGTAAGCTTGATTTCGATAACGCGACGCGCGTCCGTTTTGGTTACCTCGATATGTAAATTTTTATAATCGAAGGTATCGCCTGCGCTGGGGATGAGTTCCATAACCTCGGTAACCCAACCGCCAACCGTGGTTGCCTCGAACTCCTCCGGCTCTTTCATTTCAAGCGTATCGAAAAGCTCGTGCAGGGGGGCGTTGCCGTCTACTGCATAGGTATCCTCGGAAAGCTTGCGGAAATAGGTGATTACGTCGTCGTGCTCGTCCCAAATTTCGCCAACTAATTCCTCTAAAATATCCTCCATCGTAACGAGGCCGCGCGTGCCGCCGTATTCGTCGGTTACGATAGCAAGGTGCACTTTTTCCTTTTGCAGTTGCGATAAAAGTGCGGAAATTTTCATATGCGGGGTGGTGAAAACCACCTTTTGGATAACGCGGCGAATGGTTTTTTCCTGATTAAAATATACGGTATAGAAATCCTTTTCGTGAATCATACCGACGATTTTATCGATACTGCCGTCGTATACGGGGAGGCGAGAAAATTCGTACTCCAAGAAGATGTTTTTAATTTCTTCCATGGGCGTATTTTTTTCTACTGCCACCATATTGACGCGGGGAATGATGATATCGCCAACGTCGCGATCGTTAAATTCGATAGCGGAAGAAATAAGCTCGGTTTCTTCCTCCGAAAGATCCTCGTTATTTTCGCCGTATTCCTCTACGATGGTGAGGAGCTCCTCTTCGGTAATGCCCGTATCCGATTTAACGCGGAAAACCTTAGTAAGAAGCCACTTCCAGCCCGAGAAAATAACGTTGATGGGAAATAAGATCCACGAGATAAAACGGACGACGGAAACGGTTGCGAGGGCAAACCTTTCGGGGTTTTCCTTTGCCAAGGTTTTGGGGGTAATTTCGCCAAATAGCAAAATAACTACCGTTAAAACCAGGGTGGAAAGGGTTGCGGCCAAATCTTGATTTACGATTAATTTCATAAACAGAATTGCCGAGAGCGTAGATGCCGAAATGTTTACGATGTTGTTTCCTACGAGAACGGTAGAAAGCAGTTTATCGTAATTTTCCACCATTTTTGCTACGAGTTTGGCTTTTTTATTACCATCGCTAGCCATCGTTTTGATGCGAATGCGGTTGAGCGAGGAAAACGCCGTTTCCGTTGCAGAGAAAAAAGCCGAGAGAAAAACTAAAATGACTAATACCACTAATATGGGTATACTGTCGCCGTCCATGATATACTCCTTTTTTTCGGTTGTAAAACCGTTAATACGGATATTCTATCATATTCTCGTATAATTTTCAATGCTTTTGCCCCTCGTTTTCGTCTTTTTTCGCAGTTTTTTCATTATTTTTACACTTTTGGCGTTTTTTTAACGAATTATTACCCTTTTTCTTCACTTTTTGGCGGCAAGCGCATTAACCGTTACATTAGTCTTGCAGGGATAAAAAATCCTCTTCTCTTTGGTAGGAGGCGGCGTCGAATTCGCCGTTGAGATCAAAGGCGGTAACGCTATCGTACGCGGCGAGCTTGGAAACGGACACCTCGTACGCCGTCATGGTGCGAACATCCGTTTCCGAATAACGCTTTTGATATTCGCGGCTTTGAATTCTGCCCGATACGGCAATGCGCTCCCCCACGCCCAAATTTTTAACGAAGCGCGCGTTTCTGCCCCAAGCAATGCAAGGGATATAATCGGACTTATTGTAGGCGCGGTTTACGGCGACGAGGATATCGGCAATTTCCCGATTAAAGGGGGTGGTGCGGTATACGGGCGGCTTGCAAATGTAGCCGCAAAGCACTACGTTGTTGGGGTTTTTATACGTTTCCGGCGCAACGGGCTCTTTTACGAACACGGTGAGCATTAAGCGGCTTTTGCCGTTTTCTATTTTGTTATAGCTGCGGAACTGCCCGATAGCGGAAAGCGTTTCGCCCACCTTAAGGTCGCCTTCTGCAATCAGCCGCTCGGAAACGGTTACGGGCAAAATATCCGCCTGACCGGAAAGGCGTTTTACTTTTAACTTCATTTCGTAAAAGCCTTCGCCGTAAATTTCGTGAGAAAATTCCGCCTCGGTTACAATTTCGCCCGAAACGTATACCTTATTGTTTTTTTCGTAATTGTTTGTCATATTATCCTCCGTTTTTCGGTTATTTTGCAGCGTGTTGCCTACCGCAAGAATCTATTTGGTAATTTTCGTGGTAAATAAGCGCATCTACGGTAACGAATTCGTAGCCGCCGTTTTGCAGGGCTTCGAAAATAAGGGGGAGCGCCTCCGCCGTGTGCAAGCCGTTGTTGTGGCAAAGAATGATAGACCCGTTTTTTACGCGAGAGGTTACCCTTTTAGCAATTTCCCCTGCGGAAAGGTCCTTCCAGTCCAGGCTATCTACGTCCCATTGAATGCAGTAGTAGCCCTGCTCCTCGGCGGTGGAAATGAGGCGGTCGTTATAATCGCCGTAGGGCGGGCGGAAAAGGGTTACTTTTTTGCCCGTAATTTCCGTAATGGCGGCAGAGGAGGTGGCAAGCTCCGTTTTAATGGTTTCCGCAGAAAGCTTACTCATATAAGAATGGGTGGCGGAATGCGTGCCGATGCTATGCCCTGCCGCATCTATTTTTTTAACGTAGTCGGGGTACTTTTTTGCCCAAAATTCTACGAGAAAAAAGGTGGCGGGCACGTCGTATTCGGATAGCTCCGATAAAATGGCGTCGGTGTAATCCACACCCCAAGCGGCGTCGAACGTGATGGCAATTTGCTTTTTGTCGCGCTCTACCGAATAGATGGGGAGCTTTCTTAAGGTTGTGCCGAACACTACGGCGTAACTACCCGTGGAAAAAACCGCCCATATTGCAAGAATAAGCGCGGTAATTGCCGCTACCGACAAATAAAGCGTTTTGCGTTTGGCAACGAAAATTTTCATGCTAGCCCCCCTATTGTAGCTTTCCTTTCAGTACGCTTTTTGCAAATAAATGCCGTTTTTGCGTGGTTATTGTCGAAAACTAACGCACGGCAAAAAGAAAAGCGTTACCATACGGTACGCC
>JAFOHH010000151.1 GCA_017421905.1 Clostridia bacterium | reverse complement strand
CTGCGGTTTCCAAACGGAAAAGCAGGGGGTATTTTATTTGGGGGTATTTTATTTGGGGAAATTTTATTTGCGGCAATCCCGCGTTTTTTATACGTTAAAGCGGAAGAGAACTACGTCGCCGTCCTTCATTACGTATTCCTTACCTTCGCTGCGTACCTTGCATGCTTCCTTTGCGGCGTTGTAGTTGCCAAGGGTAACGAGCGTTTCGTAATCGACAACTTCGGCACGGATAAAGCCCTTTTCAAAGTCGGTATGAATTTTACCTGCGGCTTGCGGTGCTTTCGTTCCTGCGGTAATCGTCCAAGCGCGCGTTTCCTTTTCGCCTGCGGTAAGGTAGCTGATAAGCCCCAGCAAAGCGTAAGATTTTTTAATTAAACGGTTTAAGCCGCTTTCGCTAAGACCAAGGTCTGCAAGGAACATTTCCTGATCCTCTTTATCCAGGGCGGAAATTTCCTCTTCTGCCTTGGCGCAAATCATCAGCACTTCCGAGCCCTCGGTTTTCGCAAATTCCTTTACTGCACAAACGTAGGGCAGGGAATTTTCATCTGCGCCCGCTTCCGCTTCGGAAACGTTTGCGGCGTAGATAACGGGTTTTTCGGTTAAAAGGAACAAATCGCGGATAAACGCCTTTTCTTCGTCGCTCACCTCTAAGGTTCGCACGGGCTGCTCATTTTCCAAATGAGCAACCACTTTGGCAAGAATTTCCGCTTCTTCCTTATATTTTTTATCGCCCGTTTTCACCAAGGAAAGGGTACGGTCGTACTTTTTTTGCACCGATTCCAAATCGGACAAAATCAGCTCTAAATTAATGGTTTTAATATCGCGCACGGGGTCTACGGTATTTTCTACGTGTGTAACGTTTGCGTCGTCAAAGCAGCGTACCACGTGTACGATAGCGTCCGTTTCGCGGATGTGCGAAAGGAATTTATTGCCTAAGCCTTCGCCCTTGCTTGCGCCCTTTACAAGGCCTGCAATGTCTACAAATTCAATTACCGCAGGCGTAACCTTTTTGCTTGCGTATAATGCCGAAAGCTTGTCTAAGCGTTCGTCGGGTACGGCAACCACGCCTACGTTGGGCTCTATGGTGCAAAAGGGGTAGTTTGCCGCTTCTGCCCCTGCTTTTGTAATTGCGTTAAACAACGTAGATTTTCCTACGTTAGGAAGTCCTACTACTCCAAGTTTCATCTTAAAACGCTCCTTCGCTGTCTTTCGGGCATTATCTTACCACATTTTTCGGAATTTTCCAAACATTTCGGGCAGATTTTCGCCTTTTTGCGCATTTTGTTTGCAAAAAACCTTGCAATATGGTAATATATGGGGGTGAAATAAACAAAGGGCAAGGAACTATGGATTATAAAAGTTATATTGCAGAAAAAATAAATATCGAAGGCTTTACCTTAGACCAAATTAAAAACATGCTTTCCGTCCCCCCCAATCGGGAAATGGGCGACTATGCGCTTCCCTGCTTTGCGTTTGCAAAGGCGCTTAGAAAAAGCCCCGCCATTATCGCGCAGGATTTAGCTGCGGTAATCCCTTCGGACGGCGTTATCGAAAGCGTTTCCGCACTTTCGGGTTATCTTAATTTTAAGGTTTCCAGAAAGGGCGTTGCAGGCGGCGTACTTTCCGAAATTTATGAAAAGGGCGCAAGCTACGGCTCTAGCGACGAGGGCGCAGGCAAGGTTATTTGCATCGACTATTCCTCCATCAACATCGCAAAGCCCTTCCACATCGGCCACCTCCTTACCACCGTGCTCGGCGGCGCGCTGTACCGCACCTTTAACTTCCTTGGCTACAAGGCGGTGGGTATCAACCACCTTGGCGACTGGGGAACGCAGTTCGGTAAGCTTATTTCGGCGTACAAGCGCTGGGGCGATAAAGAGGCAATTGAAAACGGTCGCGTGCGCGAGCTTATGAAAATTTACGTTAAGTTCCACGAAGAAGCGGAAAAAGACCCTTCCTTAGAGGACGAGGCGCGCGGCTACTTTAAAAAGATTGAAGAGGGCGATGCAGAATGCTTGGCGCTTTTCAACTGGTTTAGAGATTTAACGCTGATCGACGTAGAAAAAATTTATAAAATGCTCAACGTGAAATTCGATAGCTATGCAGGGGAAAGCTTTTATAACGACAAAATGCAGCCCGTTATCGACGCGTTAGAGGAAAAAGGACTTCTTACCGAAAGCGAAGGGGCAAAGGTTGTCAATTTAGAAGACTACAATATGCCTCCCTGCCTTATTTTAAAGGCGGACGGCGCAACCCTTTACGCCACGCGCGACCTTGCTGCAGCCTTTTACCGCAAAAACCATTACGATTTTTATAAATGCCTTTACGTGGTGGCATACCAACAAAACCTCCACTTTAAGCAGCTTTTCAAGGTGCTGGAATTAATGGATGCACCCTTTGCTGGCGATATGGAGCACGTTGCTTACGGCATGGTTTCTCTCCCCGGCGGCGCAATGAGTACGAGAAAGGGCAACGTCGTATTTTTAGAAGACGTTATCGCCACCTGTATCGAAAAGAGCCTTGCGCTTATCGAAGAAAAGAACGCCGCTTTGGAAAATAAGGAAGAGGTTGCCCGTATGGTTGGTACGGCAGCAGTTATTTTCGGCGCGCTTTCGGCAAGCAAAATTAAAGATATCGTGTTCGATATCAACAAAGTAACCAATTTCGACGGCGAAACGGGCCCCTACGTACAATACACCGCGGCGCGCTGCAATAGCGTTTTAGATAAAGCAGGCGCGTACGAGCCCACCTTTACCGCAGAGGTTACCGATGCGGAATACGAGGTTTGCGACGTGCTTTCCAAGTTCCCCGAAATCGTCCGTTCTTCCGCAGAAAAGCGCGAGCCCTTCTTTATCACGCGCTATGCGGTAGATCTTGCACAGGCTTATAATAAATTCTATTTTGAATGTAAAATTTTAGATGCCGAACCCGCAGTTCGCGCCTTCCGTTTAACCTTAACCCAGGCTACGAAAACGGTGCTTACCACAGCGCTCGGTCTTCTCGGAATTGAAGTTCCCGCAAAAATGTAATTATGAAAAAAGTAGCGATATTCGATATGGATGGAACGCTTCTCGATTCCATCCCCGACATTATGGCAAGCTTTAATAAAATGCTTGCGCAGTTCGGCTACCCTGCCGTTAATAGAGAGCAGGTTATCGAGGCAGTTGGCCACGGGGGAGAAACCTTCGTCCGCACTCTTCTTCCGGAAGGGCATAAGCACGAAATCCCCGTATGCCGCCCCGTGTATAACGAAATTTACCGCACCTGCGGCAGTCCGCTTACCGTGGCGTTTCCCGGCGTAGAGGAGGCGCTTACCAAGCTGAAAAACGCAGGCGTAAAGCTTGCTATTTTATCTAACAAACCGCATACCAACACGGTTACTATTTACGAGTTAAAGCTGGGGCAGTTCAATTTCGACGTTGTCTTTGGCAATCGCGACGGCGTTGCGCCCAAGCCCGATCCTGCCGCTATTTTCGAAATGCTTTCTCTCCTTAACCTTTCGCCCGAGGATGCCGTTATGATCGGCGACGGCGAGGCGGATATGCAAGTGGCAAAAAACGCCGGCGTAGAAAGCATTGCGGTTGGTTGGGGCTACCGTCCCTTGTCGGTATTAAAAGAGCACGGCGCAGTCCATACGGTAACCACCGTAGAGGAAATGACCGATCTTATTTTGTCTTTATAATTTTATTTGATTTGAAGAAAGAAACGCCCTTTACGCTCCTTCTCATAAGGATGTTTACCGTAGGGGCGATTCACGAATCGCCCGCAAACAATCGCAAAACAACCCCAGGGGCGATTCACGAATCGCCCGCAAACAATCGCAAAACAACACCGGGCGACCAATGAACGCCCCTACAAACAAATTTCGGCAGAGAACTT
>JAFOHH010000150.1 GCA_017421905.1 Clostridia bacterium | reverse complement strand
TACGCTGAAACCTTAACCCCTATCCAAAGGAGAACGATTATGGAACTGAAAAGAAACGTTGCTTGGGTGCGCCGTTCTAAGCCCTTATTTTGGGCGGACGGAACGTTTGGTAAATCGACTACGATGAACCCCTGCCCCATTGTAAAGGACGACACCATTTACCTTTTTTATGCGGCAGACGATAATAGCGACCGCCGCCAGGTGCGCCTTGCAACTGCGCCCGTTAGCGACCCCGAAAACTTTACCTATCGCGGCGTTATGATAAAAAACAGCGATACGTACGGCGATTTTGACTACGCTTGGTGCGTTTTGCCGCACGTTGTTCAGCTGCCCGACGGCACTTATTATATGCTTTACAGCGGTAACCGTGGCTATGGAGAATCGGCGCTGGCTTGCTTCCCCGGGCTGGGCTGCGCTTGGTCTAAGGACCTTCTTACCTGGGAAAAGTATGAAAACAACCCCGTGCTCCCCAGCAACGGCAAGGAGGACTATCCCATTGTAGGCATTGCGGGCGGTGGGCTGTTCTGCGAAAATTTAGAGAACGGCAATTATAAGCTGCACCTGTATTATACGGCTTGCCCCTCAAGCGGCGGCAATATCTTTTTAGATCAGCAAAAAAGCTGTAACTATGCAACCTCTACCGACGGCATTAACTGGGTGCGCCACGGCGTTGTACATAGACGCACCACCGCGCGCGACTACGAAAATATCGCCGCTACGGGCGGACCGGTTATTCGCAATGCAGACGGCATGTTACAGCATTGGTATTCGGCAATCGGCACGCGCTGGGGCGTTTACTCCATCGCGTACGCGGAAAGCTACGACGGCTTTAACTGGGCACAGGGCGACCGCTACGGCGAAAACCTTTCCCTTGCGCCCGAGGTGCGCGACATTGGCAATTTACACTTCGTCCCCTGGAAGCAGCGTTGGCAGGACCAGTCCGTTTCCTACCCCGGCATCGTGCAGGTAGGCGATTCTCTCCGCTTATACTACTGCGGTAACGATTACGGCGAAGGCGGTATCGGTACGGCGGTGGCAGCCCCCATGCGTATTGCCCTTACGGGCGAAACGCGCGGCGAGGCAAAGCTTTGGATTCGCGGCGACGATACGCTATACCGTTTGCAGCTTTCCTCTGCCGTAAGCACCGCGCAAACGGGCGTTCTTGCCCCAGGCGTGCACGAGGAAGGCATTACGCATAATGCAAGCGTATTTTACGAAGAATTCCCCGAACAAGACGGCAAGGCGCTGTTTAGCTTGCGCACCGCTTTGGTTCATACCGAGGAAGGCATCCGCTTTGATTTGTTTGCAGAAAACGTTGGCAACGTAGACTACGACGACCTTTGCGTTACGGTAAACGTTGGAAACGCACCCGTAACGGTTACCGCCAAAAACAGCGAGGTCATCCGTAAGCAGAACGGCTTTACCGTGCGCCTTGGCAAGCTTGCGGCAAAAACCACCATTTGCACCTACGCTTATATCAAAAGATAATCGGCTACTTATTTGCGGCAGGGGGTTCCCCTGCCGTTTTTATTTTGAGAAGTGGGTTTTTCTTTTGAGAGGCGGGTTTTTCTTTTGGGGCGGCGAAAATTTTAGCCTTTTTTGTCGTTTGGCGCAAAAAAAAGTGCGTGCGGTTGAAATTTTTTACCAAATAGCGTATACTAACGGTAGAAAAATTCCGCTTTGCGCGGAAAAAAGGAGCAATTTTATTTATGAAAAAAATTATTTGCAAAGTAGAATACGATACCGATACCGCCCATCTTGTAAAGCAAGCAATTTACGGCGTTTTCGGCGACCCTGCCGGCTACGAGGAACGCTTATATCAAACGGATGGCGGCAAGTACTTTTTGTACGTAAACGGCGGCGAAAACTCTCC